>JAPLDV010000152.1 GCA_026391235.1 Bacteroidia bacterium
ATACCGGTATCGATATTAATATTAAGAAAAGTTGTGCCGCCTGAAATTATCGAAACTCCGACAGGCAGGTTGCTGCCTCCAATTCCATTCTGTTCCTTTTCAAGAATAATTGTGTAATTACCCGGAGCCAGCTCTGTACTGAATGAGCCATCCAGTGCCGGATTTATTTGTGAAATTTTCCTGCTTCCATTTGACGACCAGACACTAACGGGATAAGCTTTATAAGTCTCGGCAGTTGGCAAGCAACCCGGATCGGGCGGGATCTTCTCAACCGGACAAATCGGTCCGATGGAAATTACTCCCTCAAGGAAACCGGTTTCATGGGCTGTTTTCTTATCGCAGGATGAAAATATAAACAAAACTGCCAGCGATGCGAAACTATAAATCCCTTTTAAGAAATGTTTATCCATATCGATTTGACGTCAGTTATCACCTTATCCGGATTGTTATTTTGTTTATTTTTTTGGGATCGAGGCTGATATTTTCCGTGCCCATAGTCCAACCGGCAGTATGAACCACAATTTTCTGGCAGGAAGGATCACTCAGCGGCTTGATCTGAAGCAGAGCAGATTTCCCGTTTTTAGCAACCTTGAGTTCCATAGTCAGGAGCCCGAATGGCGTAGCAACCCCATCGAGACGTGTGACCATCCCTGGTCGGGTCCATTCCGCCGGCAGGCCTTCGAACAGATGCAATTCGTTGCCGCGGTCGAGGGCAAGAAGGTGAACCGTAAGCCTGATGAACTCCGCTGATGCCCAGTTATGGGGCATATCACCTACTTTTTTATAGGGTTCTCCCTTTGGCGACTGCTCCTCTCGCCATGCCAATAGCGGTGATGCGTGGTTGGCAAATGAATATAAAATATTTGCCGCCTTCTGCCCATTTCCCTGCCACAACCACGCATGTCCGTAAAACGAAGCGAAGTAGTTCCACAAACCTTTTGTGTCCCAGCCGGTACCGTAAACCATCCCTTCCAGCTCAGTCTTTTCCAACATGGTAAGATTCCCTGTAACAAAGGGATCTTCGCGGCCGAACAGCTGCCCGGGGTAAACGGCCTGACAGAAGGACCACTGGGCTTTCTGAGGCAAAGTTTTAGTACCTTCTTCACCCATCAGGGTCGGCAAATAGGCATTCCCGTAAGAATCCGTGCGCATGTCCCTTTTAGCTGATTCCCGGAAACAGGAATAAAAATCTGAATAAACCTGTTCCCAATGTTGTGCATCGGATGTCTTTCCAAGCCAATTTGCTGCCTGAATGAATGACTTCATTCCCAATAAGTTCCAGTAGACATTAGTATATTCCTGACCGAAATTCAGCCCACCGTCAATGGTTCCGGCAGGCATAAGACCATCGTTCAGCGGACTATCATCTTTACGCGATTCTTCCCTCAAAAAAACAATAAATTTCATGGCCCGCTCAAGTTTGGGCCATATAGATTCCAGCCAGGCTTTGTCCTGCGTGAGCATCGCGTGCCGGATTGCGGTCCAGGCAATGATTCCGTTCTCCTTCCAGTATTTTCCCATGACCTCAAAGCGGCCATCTTCTTTCTGGAAGGACAAATTATATAATACACCATTACGGGCTTCGGTACCGGTACCCAGGATGGTGGCTGCTTCCAGAAGAAAAGCTCCGTCGACAATCCAAAGTCCCCGGTAACAGGTGGGACCTACCTGGAAGGCCGGCAATCCGTTTTTAATCTCGCGCGATTGCCAGATATTGCGAATCGATGCATCGATCAGATTCTGAATATCCTGATCGGGAACGGTGATCCTGTTATAGGGCAGATTGACTGATTTCCAGAATGATTCAGCTTTTTTTCTGCATTGAATTACTTCATCCAGTGTTACGGGCCATGCGGCAATGGCTCCGCCGCCATAAAGAATAACTGCGAAGGAAAGTGACTCTCCCGGTGCGATCGTTACCGGCAATAATTTAACCTGTGTTTCTTTTTCAGATGTTGTTAACGATGATGGATCCATGGGAAGAGTAACCCAAAGCTTTTCCCGGTTGTTCAGGCTAATCTGGTTTTCTCCGAAAAGGACCGGAAGAGAGCTGCTGATCCGAATTATGGGTGAAACTGATCGGGCCTGATTGCTTGCGTTACTGACCCTTACCAGGATCACATCGTTTCGTGGTTTTTCTTTGCCGGCGCCCCGGTTAATGTCAGTTTCTTCGGCAAGATGGATGGCCGATGCATTATTCTTATCCGGAATCATGGTAACCGAGAAGGCTTCTTCTGTGATGTCCAGATCGGGAAGTTTCTTCTTTGTTATTACTATAGGGATACGTGCGGATAGGAGGTGCTGGCCGGTATATTCTGCCGTGTTGCTAATATCAATCCCGATTCGGGTGCGCGGATCTCCGTACTGAAACGCCGGTGACGAGTGGATCATCAGGTTCCCGTGTTCATCAACAAGTGTTTTGTACGGATCATCGGGTAAACAAATGGTACTTTGCCAGAACGGCGGTGAATAGCTAAAATCAACCTTAAGATTCTGACAATCAGTTTGCTGAAAAGGGTACGAAAGAAGCGCCAGATAAAAAAGGACCTGTTTCAGGGCAATTGAGTGTTTCTCTATGTTTTCTGAGTCTCCGTGGTTTTTTTGTATCATTTCTTTTACTGCTGAATGGTTATTAAGGTTGAAAAATATCCCAATATTACTCTTG
>JAPLDV010000445.1 GCA_026391235.1 Bacteroidia bacterium
AGTAGCGGGAGGACGCGGGGTTCGCATGGGCACCGATGTCCCCAAGCAGTTTCTCTTGCTCGCAGATAAACCGGTGCTTATGCACTGCATTGAAGCGTTCCGTATGGCCTATCCTGACACCCGGGTTGTTGTGGTTTTGCCTGAGGGACAGCAGAAGACCTGGATGGATCTATGTAATCAATATCAGTTTAATGAGCCACATACCCTGGTAACAGGTGGAAACACCCGGTACCAATCGGTAAAGAACGCATTATATACAATAGCCGGTCCCGGTCTTGTTGCGGTTCACGATGGTGTGAGGCCCTTGATACACCCCGAAACGATCCGCCGCCTGTTTGATGAAGCAGCCATTCACAGCAATGCCATACCAGTTATTTCCTCAAAGGACTCCCTCCGCTGGGATGATGAACACGGAAACCGGGTGATCGACCGCAACTTGGTGAAATTAATTCAGACCCCGCAGATGTTTGAACTCAATAAACTCAAGGCCGCGTACGTTCAGGATTATGAAGATGCTTTTACCGATGATGCCACCGTGTGGGAGAAGGCAGGGAACCTGGTTCATCTGGTGGAGGGACAGGCCGATAATATCAAGATTACAACGAAAGATGATCTGGTTGTTGCGGAGGCGCTGCTCCAGGGAAGACACCAGTAGCGTCAAGGGGTCCCCGCTTTCGCGGGGATGACAGAAAAGGTTTACGTGCAGCGTCAAGGGGTCCCCGCTTTCGCGGGGATGACAAGGGGATGTGGTTTGAATGTTGAGGTTTGAGGTTTGGAGCTTATTTGTTATTTGGTTTTTTTTATTTGTTATTTGTTTGATTTTATGATAGTTAATAAATTAGTCATAACGTTTCTGTTGTTATCTGGCTGTACCGCCGCTTTTGCCCAAAAAACCCTTTGGACGACTGGCAATGCGAGGACATTGGCGGCCGGGCAGCAGGAGTTTGGGATCATTCAGCCGTTTCAGATCGGCATTACGGATAAACTCGAATTATCAGTCAGCCCTCTGGCCGGTCTTGCCCTGGTTCCGAATATTTCGCTTAAATACCGTTATAATAATGGGCCTTGGATGGTCGCCACCCAGCATACCTACCTGATGCCCACGATGCTGATTCATAGCATGCAGGACGGCCTTTTCACAAAAATGATCCCCGGTGATACCCTCACTTTTTCAGATACACTCCGCATTCCTTATGTTTTTACTTTCCGCAACCAGGTGCTGGTTACCCGAAAAATCGGCATAGAGACCCTGGTAACCGGTAAATTGGGCTTCGAATTCAGTTTGAAAACCAAAGCCGATTCCCTCCCTGCCCTTACCTACCCTCAATTCTACCTCCAGTCAACCACCCTCAATAAAAAATTGTTATGGTATACCGGTGTCCGTATTGACGGCAATCTGTATAAGGATTATAATTATATGGCCGAACTGGATTTCGTATCATCCGGATTTGATAGGGAGCATTGGGCCATCGAACATAAGGGCTATCTCATCTGGAATAAAAGCATCAAATTTGCCGCACTCATCGGCTACAAAATGAGTTATGGTACCTATCCCTCGCCCGTAATCAATCCGGTAAAAAACCAGGGCAGGTTCTTCATTTTTCCGGTAGCCGACCTGATCTGGAAGCTGAATATCAAAAGACAGCCGGAAAAGGACCTGTTCAGGGTTCGGTAAAAAACTAATAAAACTTTTTAAACTTTTTTAGTTTCCTATTGTTATATAGTTTACATTTGCAGCGCATTTGTAAACTATCAGCATATGGACGAAAAACACGGCAATTTTTTACTAAGGGTTTACGAACTGTATAACCAGTTCGGAATCAAGAGTATAACCATGGATGATGTGGCACGCGAGCTGGGTATTTCCAAGAAAACACTGTATGAATGTATCAAGGATAAATCCGAGCTTGTGAAGCATGTTATGGAAATGGTGTATAGCTACCATGGCGAAAAGCTCAACGAAATCACGACCCGGAGCCTCAATGCGATCGAAGAACTTTTTGAGGTTAACAGATATATGACCCAGATGATCAAGGAACAGAATCCTACACTGGGCTATGATATGCAGAAATACTACCCCGAACTTCACAAAACCCTGATGCAGGAGCAGCGGCAGCGCATGCACGATGCGATCCGCCAGAACCTGGTTAAAGGGATCGGGGAAGGTTTGTATCGTAAGGAAATGAATGTTGATATCATATCGAAACTTCATATGACCCGCATGGAGTACCGCTACCGGCAGGATGCCTTTCAAATCAATGATATTGACTCACAGGAAGTCATGCGTGAGATATTTGTATATCACCTGCACGGGATTGCCAATGAAAATGGCATCAAAATTCTCAATGAAAAATTAAACTCCGAATGGAAATGATAACACCAAGGAAAATTTGTATCGTATTGCTCCTGGCATTGCTGGTAGCCGGAACGGCGAAAGCCCAGAAGCAGGAGTTCACCCTTAAGCAGGCCCAGGAATATGCCGTTCAGCATAACTATCAGGCCCGCAATGCTGTGATCGACATAGCAATAGCAGTTAAGGAAATCCGTAAGAATTTGGCTTCAGGATTGCCGCAGGCTGAAGCAAGCATCGGTTACACCAACTTTATCAACCTGGCCACACAGCTGATCCCGGCCGAATTTTTCGGTGGAATAAAGGGCGATTTTATGGAGGTTCAGTTTGGTACAAAAAACAACGCCAGTGCGCAGGCCCAACTGAGCCAGCTGGTGTATAGCGGTTCCTATTTCGTGGGACTGAAAATATCGAAAATCGCCCAGGAAATGACTCATCTGCAACTTGCACAGGTGCAGCAGGATGTACGGCAGGCAATTGCTTCGGCCTATATCCTTTGCCTGGTAGCCGAGAAAAACCAGGATTTGATGGCTGAAACTATTACAACCATGGAATCCCTGCTTAAAGATTCCAAAGCTATGCAGGGACAAGGCTTCATGCAGGAGACAGATGTGGATAAACTTACCCTCCTCCTGGCCGACCTGAAAACGAATCAGCTGAATGCCGCGAATCAAATCCGGAACGCCTATTCTCTGCTGAAATTCAATATGGGCCTCACTTTTACGGATGAAGTCAGACTGACAGATAATTTAGATATTCTGGTGATGGCTACGGATCCCGAAGGATTGCTTTCACAAACATATGATGTAAATAATAATATCGGGTATAAAATAATGGAAGCTCAGGCCAATCTCTCCAAACTTCAGGTAAAACTGGCACAAACCGAGTACCAGCCTGTTGTATCAGCCTTTTTATCCCAAACTGAAAATGCGCAGCGAAGCACATTCTCTTTCCTGAATTTTAAAGAAAAATGGTTCCCCACCACCATCTTCGGGGTGAATGTCGGAATCCCGATATTCAGTTCAGGCAAGCGTTATTACAAGGTTCAGCAGGCTAACCTGAATTATGAGAAGTCACTAAACACCAAACGCCAGGTTAGCGAAAGTATCGTTCTGGGAGCATTAACCGCCAGGAACAATTTCCAGGTGTCGGTTGAAACTTTCCGGAATAAGCGTGACAACTTTGAACTGGCCAATAAGATCTATGGCAAGGACCAGATCCGGTACAAATCAGGTGTAGCATCCACCACTGACCTGAATCAGACATACAATTCGTTGCTGCAGGCACAGGGCACTTACCTCGGGTCGATAATGGATCTGTTTACGAAGAAATTTGAGTTGCAGAAAGTGTATAATCAATTATGAGTGACGAGTGACGAGTGACGAGTGACGAGTGACGAGTGACGGTCACTTGTAACCAAAACAAGAAATAATTAAAGAACAAAATATGAAAAACCTAGTAATTCCAATAGTGCTAATAAGCCTGATCGCCTTTTCATGCAGCCGGGAGCGGACCATTGATCAGATCAATGCGGATGTGACCAAAACGCGCAGACAGGTTACTGAACTTTCGGCAAAATTGACCTCATTAGAGGCGGAACTTGCTATTAAACAACCTGTTAAAGAAATGAAGATAACCAAGGTTGTCGTTGAAACGGTTAAAAAGATGAGCTTCAGTGATTATATCCAGTCGAACGGCATGGTTGAGGCCGTAAAAGCAGCCTCCATCAGTCCGGAAATGAGCGGAAAAATCGAATCCATCCCGGTAAAGGTTGGTCAGGCTGTTAAAAAGGGCCAGCTTTTGATCACACTGGATTCAAAAGTTTTGCAAAGCAGTTTGGCCGAACTGGAAAAGGGCTTTGAACTGATCACTACAACGTTCAACAAGCAGAAGGAGTTATGGGATCAGGGAGTAGGTTCAGAAATGCAGTTCCTCGAAATCAAAAACCGTAAGGAATCGATGGAACGTACCATGAATACCCTGAAATCGCAAACTGAGCTGACGAAGATATATGCCCCGTTCGATGGCAGGATTGAAAAAATTGCCATTAAAGTAGGAGAACTCGCATCTCCGGGACGTGGAATTATCGATGTGGTCAACCTGTCGAATCTGTATGTTAACACCGAAGTTTCCGAAGCTTTTATACAAACGGTTAACAAAGGCGATTCGGTCACTGTTGAGTTTCCCAACCTGCCGGGTGTTGTTAAAACCATCACCATTGCATACAAAGGTGACGTAATCAATCCTCAGAGCCGGACTTTCAGCGTTCGCGTGGAAATTCCAAACACCGGCCAGGAAATCAAACCGAATATGTTGGCAAACATGAAAATCCGGGTAATATACCTGAACGAAGCAGTGGTAGTGCCAACCTCCGTGATTCGTCAGGATGTGGAAGGTTCTTATGTGTATACCATTCAGGATGCCGCATCAGCGCCCAAATCGCACAAAACCTATCTGAAAACCGGCAGTTCCGATGGAAGTCTTACCGTTATCGAAAACGGCCTTATCGGGGGTGAAATGATTATCAGCCAAGGCTATAATCACGTTAAGGAAGGCAGCCTGGTTTCGTGGAATTAATAATCAACCGAACTGAAGTTAAATCAGATGGAAAATCAAGATAAACTGCTGATCAGGGATTTTAAACTCACAACCCTGGCTTTAAAGAATAAGAGCACTGTTTACCTGTTGGCATTTATGCTGCTGGTGTTCGGAGTGATCTCTTATGTGACGATGCCCAAAGAGCTTTTCCCGGAGATTAATTTTCCGACCGTTTTCGTGCAGACGGTTTATCCGGGAAACTCTCCTGAAGATATTGAAAACCTCATCACCCGGCCACTGGAGAATGAACTGCAAACAGTTAAAGGAATTAAGTCGTTGAAATCTAATTCATTACAGGATTTTTCAATGATTTGATTCCCTTAACCGTTTGCAGTTCATTCTCCAGCGGCCGGGTGATAAGGTTTTCAATATCTTCAGGAGAGTTTCCCGGGTACACCGTCTGCACGAAAACAGTCGGAAAATTGACTTCGGGAAATAGTTCTTTGGGCATCGTCACATAAGAGATCACCCCGAATACCAACAGCATGAAAGCCAGAAG
>JAPLDV010000281.1 GCA_026391235.1 Bacteroidia bacterium
TTCGTGAACAAAAAGAACAAGTATCTCAATTTTAACACCTACCTCGATGAAGGAAAAGCCGCCGACCTGGCGGGTGAGGATGGGGATTCCCGGATGGCTCAGGAAACGCAGCTTGAGTTAATGTCGGGTCTGATCAACCAATTGTCGGTTGTTGATAAAATTATCATGTCGCTGGTTCTGGAAGATCTCAATACAAAAGAGATTGCTGAAATCGTAGGTATTACGGAGAGCAATGTACGGGTGAAGATTCACCGGATCAAGGAAGAGCTCCGTGAAAAAGTGAAAGGAGGCCAGTATGACTATTAAAAGGAAAATCTATCCGGAGGGGCAACCTCCGCACCTCGACCAGGTTGTTGACCAATTGAAGCGCCTGGATGGTAAGAATAAGCGGTTGATGTTTCGCATGTTCATCCTGTACGTGATATTTGCCATATTTTATTTGGGTTTGATGATACTGAACCCTGATCCGGAGTTGACCCTGGCGAACCGGATTCAGGGGGTGATTTATGTTCTGATCTTTGTAGTTGCCGCTTTTTTCTTCCGGTATCATTACCGGAGAACCTACCAGGTCGATTATACAGCACCGGTGTTAAAAATGCTCGAGGATGCCCGTGAGAGGCATAGGCTGCTCCGGCCGGGCAAATTATGGTTCCTCTTCTTTATCGTGCTGACCTGTGACATAGTGGTCACCTGGGCATTGACCGAGCAAACCTGGCCTGCGAATTGGAGCCTGCTGACTATCATACTGGTTATCCAGGCAGGCTATTATTCTGTGATGGGTATTTCCTACCTGATCGGCTACCTGATCTGGCGCAAAAAATCACGTCCGCTTGTACGGAACCTCACGATTCTGATCGAGGAGTTTAAGCGGGAGTAGGCATTCGTAGGGGAGGAGCAGCGTCTCCTCCCGTGATCCAGTCGGCAGTAGGCAGTAGGCAGTAGGCAGTGGAAGACGATGAGAATAGGCTTCGTTCATGAATTTAATACCTGTTACAAAAGAATTATGGGATTGATCGTTTTCATATCCACAATTTCCAGATCGGGAAATCGTTAATTTTGGTACAATTAGCCAGCTGCCCAGGAACCATGAAGACGCATTCAACAACTTTTCGAGCCTTTCCAGGTTTAATTGGCATTTCTTCTTTCTGTTTCGCAATCATCATATCCTCATGTAGTTCTTCGGGGAATCTGAAGAAACCAATTATCCTGACGCGAAACGCGTGATGCGTGAAGCGGAAGAAGTGTTTTCTTTGTTGCTATCGATCCGGATGTTGATAGTGTTCAGGATACAGGCTGGTCGCGAGGCAGCAGCGCTGAACAGATCTTGTCGATCAGGCGATGGCCAAAGGATTTTATTGTATTGATCCCAATCAGCATAACCCATGGTGATTTGACAAGATTTACCATGGCACTCCGTAGCAGGTTCGCGGGTTTCAGGGTATCGGTAGTTCGGGCAAACTCGTTCTTCACTTGCTCGGCCTGTAACTTCTGGTCCGACTCCAGTTGCAGGATTTTCGCCTTAAGCTCGTTGACAGAGGTAATTTGTTGCATATCAAATCAATAAAGGGCTTTCTTAATGATAAAATTGCAGATGAGTTTCTTGATCCATCTGTTTAAAAACAGGTGTGCCAGGATAGCGAAAACTCCATAAATAGCAGCTACGGCAAGGAACCCCAGATATATTTTACCAAGAACCTCTCCCAGCCAGAGAGCTAATCCCAGGCTGGCAAACAGAAGAAATAAGAACAGAACCACACCGGTAACTATTTTTACGATGATGGATGCCGCGATATCAGAAATCCGGTCGATTGCTTTAAGCTTTGCCAGTTCGATGGTGGTCTTTCCATAATCAACCGCCTTTTCGAACAATATCTCGATCTGCTTTATTATGTCTTCCATCTTTTTCCCTGCGTTTTTTACTTGTCCTTATTAATGGTTGTTTCTTCGCTGGCCGTTGATGTATTGCCGGTAAGGTCATCAACAATTTCGTCGAATTTCTTTTTCAGTGATTCAGTAAATTCGTTTCCCTTGTCGGAAATTTTCCGGCGTGTTTCAGAACCTTTTGCAGGGGCAAATAGTATTCCAAGAACAGTACCAATGGCCAAACCAGCCAATGCGCCCAATAAAACATTTCCTTTGTTCATATGTCTCATTTTCAAATTGATTCGGTTATAAAGATAGGTTTTTTTATTCAAAATATGTAGAGACGTTTATAAACGTCTCTACGATATTCCGATGGCCCTCTTTACCGCGTCGCTGCCGTAGCGGAGCCGCAATTTGTCCATGGCGAGGTAGAGGTTAACCTGCTCTGGGGTATCCTCGAAGAGGTTGAGCTGCTGGGTGCCGTGGACGAGTCCGCTGAATCGGACGCCGATGAGCCTGACAAGCATCCTCCTGGTATACAGGCGTTTGAACAGTTCCTGTACGATGGGGATCAGCGTATGGTCGAAGCTGGTGTAGGGGATGTGTTTCTGCAGGGTATGGGTATCGAAGTTGGCGTACCGTATTTTCACGGTTACGCAGGCGGTGAGTTTTTCCTGCTTCCGCAGTTCGAAGGCGATCTTTTCCACCATGGTGATCAGTGTACGGTTAAGGTCCTGCACATCGGTGGTATCCTGCTCATACGTGCGTTCGGAGCTGATGCTTTTTTGCTCCCAGTACGGCTCTACCGGGGTGGGGTCGATACCGTTGGCCTTTTTCCAGATGATGATGCCGTTCTTGCCCAGCACCTGTTCCATCATCTCGGGCGGGATCTCGCTGAGTGTCCGGATGGTGAGCACGCCCATCGACCGGAGCAGCTGGTAGGTTTTCGGACCGAGCATCGGAATCTTCTGGATCGACAGGGGGGCCAGGAAGTTGTGCACCTCGGGCTCGGGTACCTCTTTCTCGCCGTTGGGCTTGGCGATCCCGGTGGCGATCTTGGAAACGGTTTTGTTGACAGATAATCCAAATGATATGGGCAGGCCGGTTTCTTTGATGATCCGTTGCCGCAGCTCGTGTGTCCATTTCAGGGAGCCGAAAAAGCGGTCCATCCCGGTGATATCCAGATAATGCTCATCAATGGAGGCCTTTTCGTATACCGGGGCCGATTCGGCGATGATATCGGTAACGATCCGGGAATGCTTGCTGTACGTTTCCATATCGCCGCGGATGTAGATACCGTCGCTGCACATCTGCTTGGCCATCTTCATCGGCATGGCGGAATGCACGCCGTACGACCGGGCCTCGTAGCTGCAGCTGGCCACCACGCCGCGGTCCGACATGCCCCCGATGATCACGGGCTTGCCCTGCAGGCTGCTGTTTATCAGCCGCTCTACCGACACGAAGAAGGTGTCGAGGTCGAAGTGGACTACGGTTCTGCTCACTGCGTTTGGTAATTGGTTCGGCTTCGCCTCACTAATTGGTTCGCTGCGCTCACTAATTATGCTCGCTGGCGCTCGCTAATTATGCGCTGCGCGCTAAGTGTGCTCGGCTAATGCCTCGCTAAATGACGACCTGCGGTCGCGA
>JAPLDV010000765.1 GCA_026391235.1 Bacteroidia bacterium
AATTTTACCAACTGGAACCGCTGGATCGTATTTTTCGAGGCCACCGCCAAACAATATGGCAATCCTGAATTAAAGTGGGCCGCTAACGTTATTGCCAATAAATTCCTGGACCTCAGCAAACCTACGAGTGTTGGATTGGGCTATATGTTATTGGACGCCTATCGATACGGAACCGATAATATTATACCCAAAACACCCAAGGTTTTGAGCGAGGAGGTTATGGAGGATATGGTCGGAAAAAAGATGGTATTCCGCACTGGCTGGGATGAGAAATCTTCATATATATTATTGAATTACAGGGATGAAGGCGATGGGGGTTTGCTGTTCCGTGATTATTTGCGCAATACAATTCCCATCGAGGAAGAAAAGGTTACCCATGGCCACGCCGATGAGAACAGTATTTCCCTCCTGATGCACAATGGATCTACCCTGCTGATCGATGGCGGCTACCGCGATTTCCTGCCTAGCGGCTACTTCGGATCCTACCGGCAGGATTATTTCCATAACCGCTTGTGCGTGAGGAACGAAAAAATGTGGTTTGGACAAAAAGAGGGCGAATACCGGTACAGCCAGTCCGAGCATCCGCCAATCAAACCCCAGTCGGTTATGGATTTTATGCAAAATGCCGGATCCTACAGGAAAGTCAGTACCCAAAAGATCGATTTCCTCACCTTTCCGGATCATGATTACAGCCGCACGCGAATGACCGATAATGAAATGGGTTACGAGAATGACCGTATCGTTGTATATATCAAGGATCCAGCCATGTATGTGGTTTTTGATGTGTTCAAATCCAGATCGGAACAGTACTTTACGGCCGCCAACCTCTGGCACACCCAGAAAATCCTGAAACAGGGTGAGCACTGGTATGATACGAAATACGAAACGATTCAGACGCGAAAGGTTGGAGGTGACCAGAACCTGCTGATCTATTTCCCTAAAAATCACTACCGGTTTGAGCAAACTCAGAAAGAAAACCGTAACTATCAGGAAGAGATCGCAATAACTGAATTCTCGGCGCAGTTCTTCGAGTTGGGCCAGCATATCGGATTTGTAACGGTGTTGGTACCTCACTCAAATACGGAAAATCCTGAACAGCTGATTAAATCGATTGAATATGTGCCATCATCCACCGATGAAGAGGGTTTGTCGGTACGTATTAAGCTGGCTGATAAAACGATACAGGTGGGGATCAAGAGTGATTTGAAAATGGACCTGGTGAGGGATTACCAGCGGCCGAAATATAACTGGGAAGCCGGCAAAATTGGTTATGGCGATATCGAAACCAACGCTGATTTTTTCTATACTGAGCAAAAAGGTAACAAACTCTCTTTTACGGTTGTTAACCTGACAAAAGCTACTTTTAACAGCCAGCTGATGTATGAGCAGCCCTCATCCTATTTCGGGCTGAACTTTGATGGGCGCCAGGATGCTCCGGATACAGGGAAAGCGAGGCTTTGGAGGGATACGATTACGCTTCGCTAATGTGCTAATTTGCTAATATGCTAATATGCTAATTAAAGAAATCACTTCAGTCACTCGTCACTCGTCACTCGTCACTAGTCACTGGTAACAATGGATACGATTAGAGATCAGATTATTTCCGGGGGGATGGTTCCGGTGTTTAACCATGCCGATATGGAGATTGCCTTTCGGGTGGTGAAGGCGTGTTATGATGCCGGGTTGAGGGTGTTTGAGTGGACGAACCGGGGACCGGAGGCAGCGGGAATGTTTAAGGGGATAAAAGAGTATATCGATAAGAATTGTCAGGGGATGCTGCTGGGTGCCGGATCTGTTTTTGACGGTGAAACATGCCGGAAGTTCCAGGCAATGGGAGCCTCATTTATAGTGAGTCCGGTGGTGGATCCCGAAATGGCGAAAACTTGCAAAGAGTTGAATATAATATGGATACCCGGTTGTGGAACGATTACCGAGATTCATCAGGCTCAAAAATGGGGA
Organism: Bacteroidia bacterium; assembly: GCA_026391235.1. The sequence continues at coordinate 1,960 of JAPLDV010000765.1, forward strand.
GCCGGCATAGTAAAGATCTTTCCAGGCGACGCGGTTGGTGGTCCCGGTTTCGTAAAAGCGGTGCTGGGACCCATGCCGTGGGCGCAGATCATGCCTACCGGCGGAGTGAGTCCCGATCCGGAAAACCTGAAAGCCTGGTTTAAAGCCGGTGTCTGTTGCGTTGGCATGGGGTCGCAGCTGTTTACGAAAGAGAGAATCAGCGATCCGGATCCGGAAAATCTTATCGCAGAAATTCGTAA
>JAPLDV010000115.1 GCA_026391235.1 Bacteroidia bacterium
CATTCGATAGCCTGAAAAAGGAAATTTCGGTCGGTTGCAGATTTTTCATACAATAGCTCCGCTTTTTCTTTCATCAGTTTTGCCCTTTCTTCCGATACGTTTGTCTTGGCATACAGCAGGTCAACCTCAGCAATTCTTTGATTCATTTTTTTTAAAATGGACTGGTTATCCTGGGCGTTGATCCTTGCTGGATCTGACGGTTTCACTATTGTATCGGGTATTAAAACCGTTGAAGTTGAACTCTTCGTTTGAAGGCACCGGACCGAAAAACCATAGTCGAGACTATCACAATGCCTTGACACCGCATCTAAATCATCGCTCAGCCACCGTGTCCATGCACCCGACATTCCATCCCTGGAAGCCGACCAAAATGCAGCCCAGCCCCCAAGGCTGTTGGAGTCTTCTTTATCGTTCCGGAATTCGCCGGGTAAAGCAGTGAAACCGCTCCTATTGTTGGCTCCAATATTGGGATTGGACCAGTGCGAAGATTCTGATTCTTTAAGCTTGCCCCCCACTGCTCCGGAATATCTCCAACCTTTTGCATCTGCATCTGATTCGCTCATGCCAGTGTACTTCTCTAATGTTTTCCATTCCAAATCAGTTGGTAAATGCCAGCCACTTGGGCAAGCCTTTTTTGCAGCCTCCCAGTTGTACAACACCCCATAAGTTTTATAATTACTGTTTGATTTTGCCTCTTTGACACTGGTTCCTTCATAACCGTAAACATAATAATGCGACTGAGTTTCAGATCCGGTTTCATGTTTACTTACACTTGGTAGCCAGGCCAGGTTTTCCTCCATCCATGTTTGCATACCGATCCTAACCCACTTGTATCTGTGCCCGTCACGGGCATCCACCATAGTTCCTGTACTGGTATTATCAACACTTTGCCCAAATAGCCCCCCCAAGGAAACTATGAGCAAAACAGGCAGAAGGCTTTGCTTTTTCATGGTCATTGTTTAGATTTCAAACAAAAATACTTTCAGCAAATACGCAAGAGTGCGGCCCGTTTATACAATCCGGTTGTAAAGCAAAGTTAACCACATTTCCGACTTCTTTATGAAGTCATCTTGCCTGGAGTTAAGGTTTACAACATAATCGCAGGTTACAGTTTGAGTAGAAGGGAATTAATTCACCTATTCATAATTCCCTGTAGATTTATAATTTTTCAACTTACACAGCGGTCTTAATTACGGAGTGTTGCCGATGCAAATTTGCGACTCTACATCCGTGGGTACGGGGGGGGATAGACGCAAGTATGCGTCTCTACGACGCAGGCGGCGACAATGCCCAAAAAATAAAACTAACCCGCCGACGCACAGGCCTAATCGTTCCGGAGGCACCGGACCGAGAAACCGACGCTGCGGGAGCTGACGTACCGGCCCACCCCGTCGCTGCCGTAGTCCAGGTCCCGGCTCCAGACGCTTAACGACCCACTCTCCGAGGACGACCAGAAGTAGGCGTAGTTGACAAGGATGTCGAAGACCCTGTCGTTGCCGCGGTTGCCGCCCGGAAGGGCCATAAAACCGCTGGAGTTGTTTGCCCCTTGATTTGGACTTCTCCAGTGACCGGTTCCCGATTCTTTCAACTTGCCTCCGACCACTCCGGATCTTCTATTATTATACGTATTGGCGTCTGCTTCACTCATGCCTAGGTATTTCTCCAGTACCTTCCATTCGTCATCGGATGGTAAATGCCAGCCCGATGGACAGGCCTTCTTTGCTGCCTCCCAGTTGTATAAAACTCCATAGGTGGCATAATTCGGCGTTGCCTTGGCGGCACTGACACTGCTACCATGGTAGGCATAAACATAGTAATACGGCGAGGTTTCTGACCCATCTTTTGATGGACTCACGGCAGGTAGCCAGGCCAGGTTTTTGATCATCCAGGTTTGGGTGCCAATTCTTTTGTAAGGATAGGTGTTCTTGTCGCGGGGGTCGGTTATATTACCGTCTGGAACTACTACCGGGGTAGCGGCTGCAGCAGCAGCTGCAACCGCAGTTGCAGATACCGTTATTGTTTTCGATACCGTACTGGTTAGCCCGTCTCCGTCTTTCACTTCCATTACCACGGTGTAGGAGCCAGCTTGGGCATATAGGTGCGAGGCCGTTTTGGTTTCGGTGAATGGGGTCCAGGTGCCGTTACCGTCCCAGTCCCAGCGGACCTGCAGCTGGCCGACCGGAGTTTCAGCATCCGTGCAGCCGGAGGCATCAAAGGCAAACAGGGCGGAAACGGTTCCGGTTTCGGGTGAAACGGTAAAGGAGGCAGTGGGTGCTTTATTCGGGGGTTTCGTAACAGAGAGGGTCCTGATGGTAGTACCCACCAGTCCGCTGCTATCCTTCACCTCCAGTTTTCTATCTATTTTTCCTATCCTTCTCTAATTCCTGAAGAAACTCCAATAAAACACTATCCCGAAAGAAACCTTTTGATGAACCAAGTACTCCGAATTCATCACCCATCGATCCGCCATATACAATCCCTATATTCTTCATTTGCTTCTTTCATTTCTATATCTTCTTGAAGTCAACCCCTTCGTTTGGAGGCACCTTACCGAGTACCCAGCCCACTTATAGCTACCGCCCCGGCTCACAGAATTGTCATCGCCGAAACCCAGGCACCGATACCAAGCAGTCGATGGATCATGCTCCGAGGACAACCAGAAGGAGGTGCCAGAGCCAATGCCATGGAATTCTCCAACGTTATTTCTGGTCTGTCGTTCGCCCCCTGGAAGAGCCGCAAAGCCGCTGCTGTTGTCTCCGGTTCCAACATTGGTCCATCCGGCGGTGAATATCAAAGACCTACCTATTCCATCGCCCTTTGACCCTCGCATGCCATACATATCAGCTTCTTCCTGACTCATGCCCAGGTAAGTTTCCAATATCTTCCATTCTGCATCGGTGGGTAAATTCCAGCCCTTAGGACAGGCTCTTTTGGCTGCCACCCAATTGTATAGCACGCCATATGTGGTGTAATTGTCTGTTTCCTTAGCCGCATCAACGACGGTGCCATTATAATCGCCAACATAATAGCGCGGCTCAGTTTCGGATGCTTCGGAGACTGAATCAACTGAAGGTAAATAAGCCAGGTTCTCCGACATCCAGGTCTGGGTGCCGATTTTAATCCACTTATAACTATTTCCATCACGGGTATCTACAAATGTTCCCGAACTCGTTGTATCATCATTTTGCCCGGATACATCGCAAATTGAGGCTATGAGCATGATGGACAAAAGGATTTGCTTTCTCATTTGCTTTGGGTTAAATTGCTAATCATAAAGTTTCGGCAAATCCATCGAGATACACAATTTTGTTATTGTTATAGATCAACTTACAACCTATCCTTGCGGATAAGAACTTGTTTAAATTGTGCAATCTTATACTGAGCTATTGCGCCAGGCAGAATGAACATCAGCGCCAATCCCAGAGCAAAAACAGAGAGGATAATCCGGAGTGTGTCGTGCGTTTTCATAATGTCGGTTTTTAAGTTTTACATTTTGTTCGCTCAGATACAATCCGGGTATGGTGAAAACGTAAACACAAATCCGGAATTTTTTTGTACAATATTGGCTTTTGTACAGCTGGGTGACAAAGGAAACCCGGAGTATACAGCTAAATTGCGTGAATTAAGTAACCTGCTTATCGAATCAGTGTTATATAATTCAATGCGTAATTACTATTTTTCGATAATTACAAATTCCACTCTTCGGTTTGGCTTGCGTCCCTCATCGGTATCATTAGTTTCAACAGGCTTGGATTTTCCATACCCAATCGAACTGATCCTGGTTCCTAAACCTTTATCTTTCAGATATAAAAACACTGCCCTGGCGCGATCTTCCGAAAGTTTTTGATTATAGGCATCGGTTCCGAAATTGTCAGTATGACCTGCAATCTGTATCACCATTTTTGGATATTCATTCATCAGCTTAACCAGCCGGTCCAGTTAATAGACAGATTCATCGAGAAGTTCAGTTTTGTCAAATTCGAAGAAAATATTGTTTAATAGTATGCATATACCTGCATATCCAAAAGGTCGATATTTTCGCTCACCGAAAAAAATTCATCCCGCTTTGCATTGTAAGAATACTTGTGACCCGCAGGAAGTGATATCTGATAGGTTCCGTTAACGGGATTTGATCGGGCAGTGCCGATCACCTGGTTTGTTTCGAGATCAAAATAAGTGATATCGGCTTCAAGAAATTCAGATGTATTATTCTTATACACCAGTCCTTTGATCAAAGCAACGGGATTTGGTTTGGCGGCTTCCGAAACTTTTGTTCTGAAGATATCCTCTCTTCCAAGTGAATTATCAGTGGATACCAGATAGCAGTACTCTCCCGACGCGGGAATAGTGAAATAGGCATCCCAGCGTGGCGTATTGATGTTGGGCCCCAGGTTTTCCGGCTCACTCCATGCCGCCCAGGTATCATCAAGTCGCCTGGTCATGAAAAGATCATGACCTCCGAAGCCAGGCCTGGCATTTGTGGCAAAATACAAAGTTGTATTATCGGCTGCGAGATAAGGAGTGCATTCACTGCCGAAAGTATTTATATCCGGCCCCATATTGCGGGGTTCC
>JAPLDV010000155.1 GCA_026391235.1 Bacteroidia bacterium
TAATAATATTTGTCATACTTCTTTTATAAAAAACCGGAGGCAAAAGTAAAATTTTTAAAATCCCAACCGTCAAAGGTGGTGGTTGATAAAAAAAACACAGCAATTTGTCAAAAATAATATTGCAGGATTTAAAATCATTCATACATTTGCCATGTGATTTTTATAACACTGTTATTCTTGTAACATTGTTCCGTTACTGCTATCTGTGGGGACAGTTTGAAATAATCAGCAGAATGGGTTTTAAGAATCACATTTTTGTCAGGATCCATTCTGGATCATTTCATAGGTTAGGTTTTAGGTTAGTGAAAATCCGGACTCCCAATCCGGATTTTTCTTATTTTTACGCCTCCAAATTATTTCTATTATGAAGATATCCTACAATTGGCTGCGTTCCTATATTGATGTGGGTTTAACCAAGGAGGAAACTGCCGAGATCCTGACCAGCATCGGACTGGAAGTTGAAGGCCAGGAACCATTTGAGTCTGTCAGGGGAAGCCTGCGTGGCCTGATTGTGGGTGAAGTTCTCACCTGTACCGCTCATCCGCAAGCCGATAAGCTTAGCCTGACAATGGTCGATATCGGAGGATCTGATCCTCTGTCAATTGTTTGCGGTGCCCCTAACGTTGCAGCCGGCCAAAAAGTAATAGTGGCTCCTGTCGGATGTACGCTTTATGGTATGGCAGAGCCTTTAACCATACGCAAAGCTAAAATCCGGGGAGAAGAATCCGAAGGAATGATTTGCGCAGAGGATGAAATCGGTCTGGGTAAGAATCATTCCGGAATTATGGTGCTGGATTCATCAATACCGGCAGGAACGGCAGTTGCCAGTCTTTTTGAAATTGAATCTGATCACATTTTTGAAATCGGACTCACCCCTAACCGCATCGACAGCGCATCCCATTTTGGCGTTGCACGTGAACTCAATGCAGTTTTGGGATCCGAAAGAAATGTCACTCTCCGTAAACCGTTGGCCGAACTGCCTGAGAAAACCGATACCCTCGAAATTTCAGTCGAAATCAGAAACCCGGAAGCATGCATCCGCTATTCAGGGATTTCACTCACCAAGGTGAAAATCGCTGAATCACCCCAATGGCTCAAAAACAGAATGCTGAGTCTGGGCATGAAACCGATAAATAATGTGGTGGATATCACCAACTTTGTTCTCCATGAAACCGGTCAGCCATTGCATGCTTTCGATGCCGACCTTATTACCGGAAATAAAGTAATCGTTAAAACATTGCCAGAAGGTACGCCATTTGTCACCCTTGATGAGCTGGAAAGAAAGCTGAGTGCGGGCGACCTGATGATTTGCAATGAAAAGGAAGGTATGTGCATTGCCGGGGTTTTCGGTGGACTTAATGCCGGTGTAACCCATTCAACTAAAAAGATTTTTCTCGAATCTGCCTGTTTCAACCCCGTTTGGGTCAGGCAAACGAGTAAGCGGCACATGATTTATACCGATTCATCCTTCCGGTTTGAAAGAGGAACCGATCCCAATGCGACGGTTTATTCACTGAAAAGAGCAGCGGCCCTGATCTGCGAAATTGCCGGGGGCCGGGTTGCTTCTGAGGTAGTCGATGTTTATCCCAATCCTGTTAATCCGTATCCTGTCGAATTAAAATGGGCCAATCTCGACCGTTTGATCGGGATCAGGATTGACCACGATGAAGTGAAAAAAATTCTGAAATTGCTGGACATACAGATTATTCAGGAAACCGCAACCTCACTGCAGCTCGCCGTTGCCACCTATCGCGTTGATGTCCGCCGCGAAGCTGACGTTATTGAGGATATCCTGAGAATTTACGGATATAATAATATTGGCCTGACCGAACAGGTTAGCTCTACTCTATCCTATGCCCCGCATCCGGATCCGGAAAAGATTGAAAACCTTATTTCCGAGCAGCTTACCGCACTGGGGTTCAATGAGATGATGGCCAATTCCCTAACCCGGTCATCCTATTACAATAAGCTGGATATCTATCCTCCGGCATCCGGGGTTAAACTATTAAACCCCCTAAGCAATGATCTGAATGCCCTTCGCAGGACGTTATTATTCGGCGGCCTGGAAGCCCTCGCCACCAATATGAAATTCAAAAATTCCGATCTGAGGTTTTATGAATTTGGCAATACCTATGAATTAAAAAACCAGAATAACCGCCTTTTGGCAGGCAGCTATCATGAAACCCGGTTCCTGTCGTTGTTCCTGACAGGTAAAAAATATCCGGAGCATTGGTCAGGAAAAGGCCCCGACATCGGTTTCTTTGATCTCAAATCTATTGCGTTCCGAATCTTTCAAAGATTGGGCATCAACCCCGAGGAGCTTGAAATCGAAGAAAAAGCCGACGAGCGGTTTGCAATCGGGATCACCGGTAAATGCGGCCAAGCCATTGGTATTCAGATAGGACAGGTACACCCCGATTTGCTGGCTGCGTTCGAGATCGGACAGGCAGTGTGGTATGCTGAACTGAACTGGGATGTTATCCTCAAGAAAATTGAACTCAATGTGAAGTTCCAGGAACTCGCCAAATATCCTCTCGTTAGAAGGGATCTGGCTCTGGTCGTGGACCATTCCGTCCGTTATGAGCACATTCGATCACTCGCCTGGCTTGTTGAACGCAAGCTGCTTAAGGAGGTCAATATTTTTGATGTCTATACAAACGACAAACTTGGTGCTGATAAAAAATCTCTTGCGGTCAGTTTCATCCTCGGGGACGAGAACAAAACTCTAACCGATAAACAGATTGAACAGGTGATGGAGAAACTGGTAACGGCTTTTAAGAGAAAGCTGGGAGCGGTTCTGAGGTAGGGCCCCTGGCAGCACTTCGTTTGGGGGTAAGAGTTCTCGCTTTCGCGGGAATGACAAGAGTACCGGCGAAATTTCCAAAAAGCGCTGTCATCCCCGCGAAAGCGGGGACCTTTTAACGCTAATCTGAGGCCTGCCGGGTTAATCTTACCGCCTCCGAAAACCCGCTCTCATTATTGGAAGCCACAGTCCTATACATTGCCTTCAGCTCTTCGGGAGCATTGGCGACAACGAATGGAAGCCCCACAAAACTTAATAGATCGGTATCGTTGTAATCATTCCCAATCCCCATCACTTCAAACTGATTGATCTGATATAACTTACATAAATATTCGACTGCATTGCCTTTCGATACGTCCTGGTGATAGATTTCCATCCAGATGGATTGATGATCAATAGGCGATGTTGCCCGGATCACCTTAACCCCATGAAATAAGGATTTCAGCTCCTCGTACCTGACCGGATCAGGAGGCAGGATAATCAGAAACTGACATGCTTCACCGAAATTTGGCGGATCAAATGAGATTGGCTTTTCAAATCCCCGGTAAGATTCCATCCGGCGGACAAAATCGGGATGCATTTCCCCATTCTGATAATACACGTAATGATGATTCTCGGGTACTGCAGCCAAAACCTTGAAAGTCACGCCCAGGCCACGAAGCCTGATTGCGATCCTATGAACAAGCTTCTCGGGCAGGTTCATCGAATAAAGGATCTCCTTTGTATGATAATTCATAATGCCGGCACCTGAACTGAAAACCAGATAATCGACAGGAAAATCAGCCGGCATAATTCTTTGGAAAGAAAAGGGTGAACGTCCGGTGGCAATCACTCGAATAACACCCTGATTACCAAGGCTATACAAAGTATTAAGATCATCGGAACTTACTTGCTGGGCACTATTCAGCAGGGTTCCATCAAGGTCGGTGACCACCATTTTTAACATGCCGGCAAAAGTACTAAAAGAGACCGACTATGATAGAACCGGCCGAATCGCTATTTTCGCAGCAAATATCCAATTATGGCCAGGATAAAAGATTATTTCTCACTGGTTGTTTTCAGTCATACGATCTTTGCAATGCCTTTTGCACTGATCGGATTTTTCCTGGCCATCCGTTACAGCGGTTACCCCTTCAGCTGGCTTTCTCTACTGCTTTGCCTGGGCTGCATGGTCTTTGCCCGCAATTCCGCCATGGGTTTCAATCGCTGGGCCGACCGGTTTATCGATGGAAAAAATCCCAGGACTGCCCAACGAGAGATACCTAAAGGAATTATTAAGGGAAATGCAGCACTGACCTTCTCTTTGGGTAATGCTGCCTTGTTTATCGTGGTTGCAGGCTTGATCAATCCTCTCTGCTTAATCCTTTCACCACTGGCGCTGACCATCATACTGGGATACAGCTTTACCAAGCGGTTTACCTGGCTGTGCCATTTGATTTTAGGGCTCGGCCTTTCGATTGCACCGATTGGTGCCTATATCTCCATTGCCGGCCAATTCCACTGGCTGCCGCTCATGTTTTCAGCAGTTGTTTTAACATGGGTAGGTGGATTTGATATTATTTATGCTCTGCAGGATACTCAATTCGATGAATCAAACGGATTTTATTCGATTCCTTCAAAAATTGGTATCCGTAATGCTCTGATTATTTCAATGATCCTTCATCTTTTAACAGTTGCCTTAGTGGTTGTTACCGGGTTAACTGCCAGGTTTGGACCCTTATATTGGCTTGGTTGTCTGATTTTTATCGCTTTGCTGGTCTACCAACATCTCATAGTTAAATCCGATGATCTGACACGTGTGAACCGTGCGTTCGGAACAACAAACGGTATCGCCAGCGTGATTTTTGCCGTTCTGGTCATTGCGGATCTGTTTGTCCGCTAATAGAACGTGTATTTAAAGGTGAGCCCGAGAATCTCATTGAACTGGACCCGCTTCCCCGTTCCATTTGGCACCTTTTTACCATCCTTGACTTTATACAGCTGGATCTCCGTCCTGGGATCATACATCACCTCGGTCTGGATGGTTGCAAAAATATATTTGTTGACCTTCAGTTGCAGCCCGAGACGCCAGTCAAAATATATTCTCTCGGGATGATCAAGATAGTTTGAAAACAAATTAAGGAAATTGGTCATAGTGACGGTCTTGAACAAAACCGTCGAGTGATTTACGGTAATGCTGGCACCGAGCTGCGCATTCGCCCGCTGGTCCTTCTTCAATCCGTACCTCGCCTGGTCAATCAATGCCGTATCCAGAACGAACCTGAACTGGCTCGTAAGAGGCGATCCGTTAACGGTCAGTTTCGCATTGGGTTTGAAAGTCAATCCAAGATTAACCTTTAAATCTGCAGGTGCCATGAATTTTGAAACCGGGATCGAATCATTCGGATAGGCGTATCCCTTGAATCCCTGCGTGTCGAAGGTCATTCCCAACGTATAGTCGAATTTTTTAAATGCCTTATGGGAAAGGTTGGATACCAGGTAAATTTTATCGGCACTCTTGCGAAGACTCAGTAATTCAGTCTTTTGCACTCCGTACCAGAACCAAAAATAATTGTCCCATTTAATATTTCCTTTTGCATAATTGGCCCATGCCCTTACGTCCGAAGTAAATGCAATGTTATTGTTACCCCCTCTTGCCCAGTTGATGAAAGTGGTTTGGTTGACCGTGAACATCAGCTCGGATTTCAGGTACCACAGCCGGGGCGGAGGCAGGGGAACAGTACGCCTGGAAACACGAAATTTATTCGGGTCCTGCCAATTGATGCCGATGCCTTCAGGGGTAGCATTCTTTTTCAGTAAGGGCTTCAGATTTAAATCATCCCCAACCCACATGTACATTGTGTTTTTATCAAGACTTCGGATAAATATTTTAGCTGAATCATTTTTACTGTTCATGACAAAGAAGGCAGTTGAATCAATCCGATCTTTTTTGAGAACAAAAGGAATTGTATCCTTCATGGCATTCACAATCCTGAAATAAACAGAATCATTGTTGAGATGATGAACCAGTTGGTCCATAGAAGATCGCAGAAGCTGCGGTCTGGGTGTATAAGCGGTATCCTCAAAAACGATATCAACAATTTTTTTCATCGAACTTCTGATGGAATCCTTGTCGATAATTCCGATCGGTAAATAAAGTTCCTGGCGCGAGCGTCGGTTAAAATCACGATAGCTCAGGTAGCGGCGCATCCGGTCGGAAGAATCCAACTTCTGCCGGTAAATGGACTCATTTAACGCATAATTCAATGAATCACGATTAAACTCCAGACTGACAATCAGATTTGCCATTTTGATAGAATCACGTCTTTTAACGTGCAAAAGTGAATCTTTTATCCTGATCAGCTGAACCATGGAATCGCGGGAAACAAACAGGGTATCTTTGTTAACAGAAATTTTCTCATTAACCTGCGCTATCAGAGAGTGTGCGGACATCAAAGAGCACATCAAAATAAGAGCCAGGGTAATCTTTCTCATCTTTTAAAATATTCCGGACAGTTTGCAAAAATACGAAAGAGACACCCAATTAACCATCAATAGCAAAAACTAATCGGGAAAATTTCCGAAATTTGCAATATCGTAATGAACGTATCCGAAGACATATCTATTTTAGCCGACCAGATATTTCGCAATCTGAAGGAACGGGATTCGTTCTCCAGATAGGTATCGGGTATCGGGTATCAGGTATTGGGTAAAAGAAGCCCTGCAACCGACAACTGAAACCCGACACCCGAAACCCTTTTTCTTTCCAATTTATCATTTACTAAACCTTAGAGCTATGCTACCATTCTGTGAACCCTATAAAATTAAGATGATTGAGCCTCTTTACCGAAGCACACGCGAGGAGCGTGAAAATTGGATCCGCGAGGCACGTTTTAATATCTTCAACCTGAAGAGTGAACAGGTATTTATTGATTTTCTCACTGATTCCGGGACTGGCGCGATGAGCGACCGCCAATGGGCGGCCATCATGTCGGGAGATGAATCCTATGCGGGATCCCGTTCGTTTTATGAACTCAGGGATACCATCCGGGAACTCACCGGATTTGAATATTTGTTGCCTACCCATCAGGGACGTGCTGCTGAGAATGTGCTTTTTTCGGTATTGGTAAAAGAAGGGCAACTGGTTCCCGGCAATGCCCATTTCGACACGACAAAAGGACACATCGAATTCCGGAAGGCAATTGCTGTAGACTGTACAATTGACGAGGCTTATGATACCACTAAACCTCATCCGTTTAAAGGGAATGTTAATATCAGCAAACTAGAGTCGTTACTAAAGGAATCGGCCGACCGGGTGTCGTTTATTCTGATTACTGCTACCTGCAATACAGCGGGTGGGCAGCCGGTTTCAATGGATAATATCAGGCAGGTCAGAAATCTGGCCGGCCGGTATGGAAAACTCCTGATCATTGATGCTGCAAGATTTGCGGAAAATGCCTGGTTCATTAAGAACCGCGAAGAAGGTTATCAGAATAAATCGATCAGGGAAATCGTTCTTGAAATGTTTTCCAATTTTGATGGGGCCACCGTGTCGGCAAAAAAAGACGGTATTGTTAATATCGGAGGATTTATTGCATTGAAAAGCAAAGAATTGTACGAGGAAGCCTCCATGTTTAACATCATGTTTGAAGGTTTCCTGACGTATGGCGGACAAGCAGGGCGCGATATGGCTGCCATGGCCCAGGGACTTCGTGAGGCTATTGAATTTGACTATCTCGAATCCCGGATTTCTCAGGTGAGTTACTTGGGAGAAAAGATGAAAAGCTACGGTATTCCTGTACTGGAGCCATTTGGCGGTCACGCAATTTTTATTGATGCCTTAAGATTCTTTCCCAATATTCCGCGCGAAGAGTTTCCCGGACAAACCCTTGTTATTGAATTATATAAAGCCGGTGGCATCCGGTGTGCCGAGATCGGTTCCCTCATGGCTGACCGGGATCCGGTTACACGTGAAAACCGGTATGCGGCACTGGAGTTGGTTCGTCTGGCAATTCCGCGGCGCGCCTATACCAATAACCATATGGATTATGCTGCGGCGGCGGCCCTGAAGGTTCTGGAGGCTTCCCAAAATATCAGCAGAGGTTACCGGTTAACCCGCGAGGCCCCGATTATGAGGCATTTTACAATGGAACTGGAACCGGTTGGCCTTTAGCGTTTCGCATGGATCCTGAAGGAATCTGACCAGGCCCTGAATTCCGGTGCGTATAAGCTTGTTGCTGTGGCATAACCACCGAAATAACTGCCTGCTTGTTCCACTACTGCCTGATATTCAATGGTACTCACGCCCTTTGGCAGTTGTGAAATGTAACAAACAACAGATTCAGGTTCCCTAGACTGGTAATAGGATAATCCGGCATGGTACTGATATCCGGATAAGATCTGAACCGGCATGAACCCGGTTCCAAGGTTATCCTTGATTTCAATGTAGCTGAGTTCACGATCAGATTTTATATTTAGCCGGATCCGGATCACATCGCCAACATGAACCGATTGGCCTTTCTGAATTTCGATCCAGCTGCCTCGCTCATCACGGATCATAACCTCGCGCGAAATATTCAGCGGACCGCCGGTTACCGAAAGTTTATCGAGCTTATAATTATCCAGTGTGAACAAGGTTCCCCAGGCCGGGCCACCTTCGGTTTTAGTGACCTCCATTGAACGGGATTTTGGCATTTCCTGTGCCTTTTTCCATTCAAACCGGTAATACCCGGTTACGCCCATACTTCCGGTTTTAACCCTCAAAGGGGAATACTTTTCACCACCCCAGGTCATTCCAATGGAGGCAGGATTAATGGTATTATTAGTGCCATAGAAGAGCAACGATTTTGAGGCCCACGCAGCAACCATACCGTTACCCCAATCTCTGCCCCTTTTCTGATGAATAAGATAGATTCTCAACTCATCCAAATCTTTGCGCCCATCCTCGATGCCCGCAAACAACTCAATCATACGGCTTTGCATCCACAGGTCCCATTCGAACCAGGAAGAGCCATACCCTTTACGCGGCCAGAACATTCCCCATTGTTCATCAACCTTTGCCCGTTCACGCAATGATTTGTAGATGGGCGTGGCATTGTTCATGCGCCCAAGCCGAATGCTGGCAATGGCCATAAGCGCCTGCAGGCCGGGATCATGCTGGATCCATTCGAGCGGAATCCGTTCGGTAAAATGAATCCAGGCAATTTCATTCGCTGGAGATAGCGTTAGTCCCGGATAGAAACTTCGTGCATACAGATAATGTATGATCATCGGACTAAGCTGAACTTTTTGCGGATGAATAGAATCCAGCCGGATCACCTCCCGGAACTGCCGGTACAGCCAATTGTCCATGGCTTGAACAGCCTGTGTCACCATATAGGTACCCCTTTGCGTATTTGTAATATCAAATACACCCAACGCTTTCATTTCGCCGAATCCGGCGATAATCTGCTGCGTCATAAATAAATCAATACCCATGCCCTTGAACCAGGGCCAGGTGCCATCCTGATTCTGAAGATTCGAGAGTTTTTCAAGTACATAAGCCAGCTCACGCCCGCGGGTATCAATATTCATCCATTCACGGATCTGAAGGATCCTGTCCTTTTGCGTCTCCGGTACTGAATCACTTAAAAACTTACTGGCTACCGCCGGGTATTTATCGGCGATGTTCCCGGCCAGACAAGCCAGGTAAAGCCTGCTGAACCAGTACTCCGAACAGTCGCGCTCCTGCTTGGTGACAACCGGCAACGACTGAAGAATTTGCCAGGCAGGAGTGGTGGTAACCTCAAATACCGCTTCAATCGGTTCCCCCTCAATTTTCAGAAGTTTCTTTCCGGGTTTTGAAAAGAAAAACGGTTGTGCATTCCATAACTGAACTTCATCAGGAAACACTTGTATGGTATCCCTTAATCCGTCGGATGGTCCGGTTGAAGAAGTTTGAATCAGGTAATTGACCGGTTCGCTTTTCTCAGCGGTGAATTGCCACTTAAAAGGAACCACACCGCCCGTTGATAATCTGGTATTTTCATCCGGGTATCTTCTTACCAATATACCGGAAGTATCCGTGAGTGTCAGTGAAGTAACTGTTTCAACCGGATCTTTACCGTACCAACCCAAACGGGCAGCCAGTTCTACCGTGTCGCCCTTACGCATGAATTCCGGGAAGTTGGATTTCAGCATAAGATCTTTGGCAGATTTGAAATGATGTTCCAGGTTGCCAAAAGCCAGTTTGCGATCATGGCCCGTTGCCAAAACCTTCCATTCCGTAAATACTTCGGGAACTTTAAACTTAACCTCTGCCAAACCATTCTTATCCGTCAGGATGTTTCCCTTAAAAACCGCCGTCTCCCTGAAATCACTCCTGATTAAAACGGGCGCCTGCAGGTTCGCCCCAGAATCGTCCGTCCCGGGCGCCTGCAGGTTCGCCCCTACATCGTTGGTCCCGGGCGACCGCAGGTTCGCCCC
>JAPLDV010000315.1 GCA_026391235.1 Bacteroidia bacterium
TTTGCTTCGAAGGTTTGCATTAGCCAAGCCAAAGTACAACCTGTATCAGCAATAATCACATCTCCTTCACTTAATTCTTCTGAAAGGCGCTTCATGAAAACATAAGGATTTACTTCTTTCTCACCATAGTACTCTGAAGGACATATGGGGTACTTCTTTTTCCACTCCGAAATTTTATCACACCACCAAATTATCCTATCTATTTTCATTCCTGCTAATTTTTTATTTAAAGCTTTCGCAAATTGTATAGCATCTGCATTTATCAAGATTTCGGCTTTCATGCCCAGCTTATCAAATTTATTAAGTTCATTCTGATCGATATCAATGATAATTTTCTTTGCTTCCCTGGCAAACGTGGTCAGCGGTGACCCTGCGGCACGTGTATCAAGACGGGCGCCAATTGATATAACCAAATCCGCATTTTGGACGGCAAAGTTACCATAACGGGTTCCATGAGTACCAAAAGTTCCTATCAGTAATAAATGATCCTTCGGCAAGAAATCACTCATCGCCCATGTAGGTAAAACGGGTATCCCCAATTTTTCAATCAATGCATTGATTTCGCTTTCAGCTTTTGACAAACGAACGCCCCATCCCAAAATCAAAACTGGCCTTTTCGAACTATTAATTAATTCAATACACTGATCTATTTGCTGATCTAAATCCGTATGCTGCCTGTCGTATTTTGGTGAATATTTATTCAATCTTCCAATATCAATATCTTCACGCTGAAGATTATCCGGTAAATCTATCAATACAGGGCCAGGCCTGCCGGATGTGGCAATATGGCATGCCTTTTCGAGTTCAAATTGGATTTGGTTTGTTTCTTCTACACGCACAGCATATTTCACGATAGGTTTAAATATATCAACCACATCCGTCTCTTGAAAGCCAAGTTGTCTGATTCCCATATCTCTTTTCAAGCGGAATGTCGTAACTTGACCAGTTATATATAAAACAGGAACGGAATCATAATATGCACCACAAGCACCTGTTAACATATTGGTTGCACCCGGGCCGCTTGTGGAAATCGCCAAGCCAATATTACCCGTTACCCTCGCATATGCATCTGCCATCATGGCGCCTGCCTGCTCGTGCTGTGGGCATATATATTCCATCTTCGGATTTTTGGCTATGGAGTCAATCAGATGAACTGCAGCGCCTCCGGTTACTACAAAGGCATGCTTAATCCCTTTATTAGCCAAAAATTCAATCACATAATCTGATAATTTCACAATATCCTCTGTGCGGCCGATAGATGTTCAATAAGCAACATTAATGGGTTGACCAAGGCATCTGTTTTTTAGAGGATATAAAAAGAGAACCATCATGATAACTTGTAGGCATGTCATCAAGGCACTCAACTTTGGACCAATTACGTTTTTGAGAAAACAAATTTACTGGCGAATCTTCGAAGTAGCTGTAAATCGCCTCTGCATTTTCGGCATTTTCAACTTCAACGAAAGCATCTGTATTTAACCAAGCTTCAATTTTTGTCGATAATATAATTTCTTTTTCATGTCCTTCAGCATCTAATTTGATCAAGTCCATTTCATTGATATATTGATTAATATCCGCAACATCGACTTGAAATTTTTCCAAATCACCATATGGATTTTTCTTTGCTCCCGCCAGATGACTACCGGTTGTATTTCCAAGAACTCTTATGAATTCCATTTGTCCAGATTTATTAGAAATAGCAGCATTATTAGCATGAGTCGCTTTGCCTTCATTTAGATCAATATTGCGTTTTAAAATTTGATAATGCTGCGGATCGGGTTCAAATGCAAAAACTTCATAGCCACACTTGCTAAGTATAACGGTGTGAAGTCCTATATTTGCACCAATATCCATAACTTTTTTGTATTTCCCGCGATTAATAAAATAAAAGCAGAAAATGATAAGTTCATCAAGATCGAAGAGGTTTAGTGAATCTATCGCACCCATTATAAAATAGGGAAAAATCAGAGTACCAAATGGTTGAAATTGAACAGGTTTTATTTCGCTACTGTTAAATAGCCCTTCCACTTCCTTTCTCGCAATTCTTTTTAATAATACATGGAGTTGAGATTTTGGTGAGTGGTGATCAACTATTTCCGGAATGACCATTATTAGATCTTCTAATATTGAAGACGGCGCCATTAATATTTACCTCCGAATCAACAAATTATTCCCATATCTTCTGAGCTTATACATGTCAGGTCCCTCAACAAGTTTATCACTCAATTCATCTGTTCCCCACATATCAAATACAACACTGAAGTTTCTCCCGCTTATCACTTCACGTGGTGATTTTATTAACCAGTCACAACAATCTAAGACATCTTGCATTGGCGTAAATTCATTAGAGGTAAATTTATCCATTGTTCGCTTTAAATTATCGCCCGCTTTTACCCCGGCTTTCACTGTAGATTCATGAATTTTTGTTTTTACCCACCCGGGACCAACAATAGTAAATCTTGTATCCTGAATCTCCGCATCAAGAAGTTCACACATTTTGATTAAGGCGATTTTTGATATCGTATAAGCTGAATAATTTACAGTCGCATTATTTGTTCCGCCGCCTGCGAAAAAGAGCACGCACGGTCCTAATTCATTATCTCTGTTTCGCTTTGGCAACAGTTCACGGACGATACGAAGTTGATTCACAAAGTTTACACGAACAGAAATTGCCCACGCATCAAAATCTACGCTATCAAAAGAACCCACTGGATTTTGTGTTCCTGGACAAAGCACAAGAATGTCCCATTGAAGGCACAGTTCTTGTATTTTTTTACACGCTGATTTTACCGATTCATCATCAGAAAGATCGCATTCTAGAAGGTTTACACCAATATCAGAAAGACCCTTTATTGATGATGTCTCTGTACGATATGTACCAATAATCTGCCAGCCGTAAGATACCCATCTCTTGGCCATTTCAGTTCCAATGTCGCTAGAAACAGAAAAAATTATTGCATTATTAGATTTTTCTCGGATGTTCATAAATCAGAATGGTCCCGTGAATGCTTTATCCGGCACGTACCGGGGCTGTTTGTGCATTATGCCCAGGATAAGAACAATCTTGTACCGTTGCTTTTTCCTACCCACATCCTACTCTTTCGAGGACGTCATTATGTTCTTGACCATGCTGTTTACTCCCAGATTCCTTCTGGTATTCTTCCGCCAGTCTTCCAGCTCATGCATGGTTATCCCGTTTATTCTGGCGATCGCTTTCTTTCTTTCGACAGAGGAAAAATTTATTCTATCCCACTCGAAAGACCTCAATACTTCCAATTCAAAAGGAGTGAACTCCTTGGTAGAGATCAGCCCTTTTCCGTATCCGGAATAGTCGGAGATATTCTCCAGATAATCCCCCGGGAGCAGTTTATCCCGCAAGCAGATCTCCATTAATTCGGTCTGAGGAAGCGGAGTCGCTATGTGGAAGTTAGCGATATCAACGTTGAGTTTCTCAGCGTATCTGACCGTATCGCGTATCTGCTCCCA
>JAPLDV010000222.1 GCA_026391235.1 Bacteroidia bacterium
GGAATGCCGACAACCGGCAATATTCCTAAAACCATTCCTATATTGATAAAAACTTCCCACGCAATAAGAGCTGTTATTCCAAATGATATAATTGTGCCTAATAAATCTCTGGCTTGCAAGGCAATTTTTAATCCCCAAAAGATAATGGCCATAAATATGATGATCAAAATCAGCCCACCAACAAAGCCCCATTCCTCAGCAAAAACGGAAAAGACAAAATCAGTTTGCTGCTCAGGTAAAAATTTCAGTTGGGTTTGAGATCCACTTAAAAAGCCCTTGCCGAAAATTTCTCCGGAACCGACAGCAATCATGGATTGGATGATATGATAACCGGCACCCAAGGGATCGTT
Organism: Bacteroidia bacterium; assembly: GCA_026391235.1. The sequence continues at coordinate 351 of JAPLDV010000222.1, forward strand.
TTCGGGATTAAGAAATGTAATCAATCGGTCTTTTTGATAATCTTTCAAAAAATGCCAGCCGATGGGAATTAATATTAAACCACCGGACAAAGCGATGATCAAAGATTTCCAATTCACTCCAATAAAAAAAACAATGGAAACAAAAATAATAATTAAGATCAGGGCTGTGCCTAAATCCGGCTGCTTTAAAATCAGCAAAAAAGGAACAATAACGATTAACATAGGCACCAAGAGCTCTTTCAATTTGTAAGGTTCATTGGCTTTATGATCATCAAAATAACGCGCCAGCGTAATGATGATAACCAGCTTCATTAATTCCGAAGGCTGCAGGACAAAGCCACCACTACCGAGCCACCGCTGTGAGCCATGTGCCGCATAACCAAAAAAGCACACCACCACTAAAAGCGCAACGGAAATACCGTAAATTATATAAGCGCCCTGAATAATCACGCGATAGTCGATTAAAAAAATAATCATCATGAAAATTAATCCTAGAACAATCCACTGAATTTGCTTTAGGTAAAGAGGAAATTGTCCTTCGCTGGCGCTAAAGCCCGTGGAATAGATATTTAAAATGCCGATCGCACAAACAGAAAGCACAAGCCCTAAAAGCGTCCAGTCAAAATTCTGAAAAATGCGACGATCAAATTTAAAAAAAATCATTAGACTTCCTTGCACAATCAATTTAACCCTACACCAAGAGTGTAGGGTGCTGATTTAATCCCGCTACGCTTCCCTGCCAACTACGTTGGCGGGATTGTTCCTCTTGCGCTTCGAGCTGCATTCCATTTGCTCTCAGCGAGAGTCACTATCGCTTCGGGGATAATTCCACTGACGCTTTAAACTTCGCTACACTCGTTTTCGGCGAGTGTCATTATTTATTTGCCGGCTGGCTTTGCGCCACAACTTTTAGTTGTTTATCTTTTTTCTTTCCTTCAAAATACGCACTCAATATTTTACGGGCTACCGGAGCGGCAACCATGCCGCCCCCGCCGGCATTCTCCAAAATCACCGCAACTGCAATTTCCGGATTTTTCAGCGGAGCGTAACCAATAAACAAAGCGTGATCTTTATGAAAAGCGCCTATTATTTTCATGCGGCGCGCTTTTTCATCTTCCGGCAATCCCAAAACCTGTGAAGTGCACGTTTAGCGCAAACAACGACATATAATATTCTTGCGGCGTGACCGGTGCCGCCGTGTTCATAAACCACACCCCACAAGGCACTGTTTAAAATCTCAACGGTTTTGGGACTTAATTTTAATTCTCCCTTTTTTTCCGGTAAAAATTTTTTATATATTTTCCCGTCCGTTGACTCAATGTATTTTACTAAATGCGGCCGCCACAAAGTACCGCCATTAGCATAAGCGCTGAAGGCGTTAGCTAATTGCAGCGGGGTTGTCAAATTAAAACCCTGCCCGATCGATATGGATATCGTCTCCCCCATCTGCCAGGCGTATTTTTTCCTCTTTAATTTCCATTCTTTTGTTGGTATCAATCCGCCCTTTTCACCAGGTAAATCAATTCCGGAAACCTCTCCCAGACCGAAACGTTTTGCATACTCAGCTATCTTGTCCACTCCCAGCATTTTCCCCACGGTATAAAAATAAACATCACATGACTCAACAATGGCTTTGTGCAGATCAACCCATCCGTGGCCTCCTTTTGTCCAACAGCGATAAGTTCTGTTGCCGAGGGTAAAGGAACCCTTGCAAAGCACTTTGGTATCGGGAGTAATAAGGCCCTCTTCCAAGGCAGCGGCGGCAACGATTAGCTTGTAAGTTGAACCGGGAGGATATTGCCCGGAAATTGCTTTGTTGGATAAAGGAGCCAATGGATTGTTTTGCAGCTTGTCCCATTGATCATAGGAAATTCCGCTGTTGAACAAGTTAGGATCAAAAGAAGGCGAACTAAACATAGCCAGCACTGAGCCATCATGTGTGTCCAAAACAACGGCCGCTCCGGC
>JAPLDV010000491.1 GCA_026391235.1 Bacteroidia bacterium
AAATCATCGTCTAAGTTTATCCTTGAAAGACGTAAAAAGTAACTGATAATAAACTACTGTATGAGCCGATCATTAAAAAAAGGTCCTTTTATCGAATTCAGCCTGGAGAAGAAAATTCTTGCCTTGAATGCAGCCACAAAAAAATCGGTTGTTAAAACATGGGCAAGAAGAAGCATCATCTCACCTGATTTTGTTGGACATACTGTTGCCGTGCATAATGGTAATAAGTTTATTCCGGTTTACATCACGGAAAATATGGTAGGACATAAACTCGGAGAATTTGCACCAACACGAATTTTCAGAGGACACGCCGGAAACAGGAAAAGATAAAAACTCAGAAAAATGGGATCCAGAAAGCAAGAAGCGGCAAATCGGAACAAAGAAGAGCGGAAATCACAATTTCTGGCAGCTTTGAATAACAATCCGACCTCACCACGCAAGATGAGGCTGGTTGCCGATATGATCCGGGGAATGGAAGTAAAACGGGCATTGGATGTATTAAAATTCAGCCCGAAAGAAGCCTCCCGGAAATTAGAGAAACTCCTGATGTCAGCTATTTCAAACTGGCAGGCCAAAAACGAGGGGGTTCGAATCGAAGATAGTCAATTATTTGTAAAACAAGTATTTGTGAACTCGGCAAGAATTCTGAAAAGATTAAGGCCGGCACCACAGGGTCGCGGACATAGGATCAAGAAACGCTCCAACCACGTGACAATTTATCTGGACAGTCATAAACAAGTCGAAAAAACGGACGCATAGATGGGACAAAAAGTAAACCCGATTAGCAATCGCCTCGGCATTATAAAAGGTTGGGATTCCAACTGGTACGGGGGCAATGACTTCTCTGAAAAGCTGGTAGAGGATTTTAAAATCCGTGAATACCTGAACGCTCGTCTGGCCAAAGCAAGTGTATCTAAAATCGTGATTGAACGTACCTTAAAGCTTATTACCATCACTGTAAATACTGCCCGTCCAGGTATTATTATCGGTAAAGGTGGACAGGAGGTCGACAAGCTTAAGGAAGAACTAAAGAAAATTACCAGTAAAGAGGTTCAGATCAATATTTTTGAAATCAAAAGACCAGAAATGGATGCAGTGATCGTTGCTGCTAACGTTGCTCGTCAACTTGAAGGAAAGATTGCTTATCGACGGGCTATAAAGATGGCAATAGCTTCAACCATACGAATGGGAGCTGAAGGGATAAAGATTCAGATCTCAGGCAGGTTGAATGGCGCTGAAATGGCTCGTTCCGAAACCTATAAAGAGGGAAGAATACCATTGCATACCCTGCGCGCTGATATCGATTACGCTTTGGGGGAAGCCCATACAAAAGTTGGCACTACCGGAATAAAAGTATGGATTTGCAAAGGTGAAATTTTTGGCAAACGCGATCTGTCGCCAAATATTGGTGCTAAAGCTCCGAGAAAAGGGTTTAAGAAAAGAAGAGGTTAATATCGTCTGAATAATAACAGATTGTCATGTTACAACCGAAAAAGACTAAATACAGAAAGCAACAGAAGGGTAAGATGAAGGGTAACTCCCAGCGGGGTAACCAACTGGCCTTTGGATCATTTGGAATCAAAGCTTTAGAAACTTGCTGGATGACCGGACGTCAGCTTGAAGCTGCCCGTGTTGCTGTGACACGTCATATGCAGCGCCAGGGACAGATTTGGATAAGGGTTTTTCCTGATAAACCTATAACCAAGAAACCGGCTGAAGTGCGTATGGGTAAAGGGAAAGGGGCTCCTGAAGGATTTGTTGCCAGGGTTACTCCGGGCAGAATCCTGTTCGAGGCCGAGGGTGTTTCGCTGGAACTTGCCCAGGAAGCATTGCGTCTTGCAGCACAAAAACTTCCGGTGAAAACCAAGTTTATTATAAGGCGTGATTTTGTTGAAGACTCAAATATTGAATAATGAAAAACGTAGAGATTCGCGAACTGACTGCCAAGGAACTTAACGAACGGGTCGATACCGAAAAGGGTAATTTGGTTCGTATGAAGATAAACCATACGGTTTCTCCGCTTGACCATCCCCATCATATCCGTGAAACCAGGCGAATGGTAGCACAATTGAGGACTGAATTGCGCAAGCGGCAAGTAATTGAAAACAAGAAAAGCCTATAATCCATGGAAGCTAACAGAAACTTGCGTAAAGAACGTACTGGTGCCGTCGTAAGCAATAAAATGGAAAAGACCATAATTGTTGCAGTAAAGCGAAAAGTTAAACATCCCATTTACGGGAAGTTTGTTAACAAGACCACCAAATTCGTTGCTCATGACGAAGAGAATACTTGTAAAGAAGGAGATCTCGTCCGGATCATGGAAACCCGGCCGCTGAGCAAACGGAAAAATTGGAGATTAGTGGAAATTTTAGAAAGAGCCAAGTAACCATGATACAGCAAGAGAGTAGAATGACCGTGGCCGATAATAGCGGTGCCAAAGAAGTTTTGTGCATCCGGGTTTTAGGCGGGACTGGCAAAAAATACGCCACTGTGGGCGATAAAGTGGTTGTTACTGTTAAATCTGCTTTACCTGGTGGAGAACTAAAAAAAGGTACCGTTTCTAAAGCGGTAATCGTTCGGACAACTAAGGAAATCAGGAGAAACGACGGTTCATACATCCGCTTTGACGATAATGCCTGCGTTCTTTTGAATGCCACGGGAGAAATCCGCGGAACGCGAATTTTTGGACCGGTGGCCAGGGAACTCCGCGAAAATTACATGAAGATTGTTTCATTGGCCCCTGAAGTGTTATAATCAAAAAGCACAGACCATGCAGAAAAAAATGAACATAAAAAAAGGAGATACCGTGATTGTGATTGCTGGTAACTCTAAGGGGCAACAAGGCCGTGTGCTGGAAGTAGTGCGGAAAAGCGACAGGGCTATCGTGGAAGGTGTGAATATGCTATCCACGCACACTAAAGCTGATAAAAATGCACCGCAAGGTGGTATCATTAAAAGAGAAGGTCCAATTCATGTATCAAATCTGATGCTACTGGATCCTTCTTCCGGAAAACCAACCCGTATCGGACGCCGTCTTAATGATAATGGCAAATTGGTGCGTTTTGCCAAAAAATCTGGAGAGGAGATCAAGTAATGAAATACACACCAAGTCTTAGGAGAAAATACCAGGAAGAGATCAGTCCTGCCCTGACAAAAGAGTTCGACTATAAATCTGTTATGCAGGTGCCACGTTTGGAAAAGATCGTGGTAAACCGCGGAGTTGGGAAAGCGGTTGCGGATAAAAAACTGATTGAAGTTGCTCAGGAAGAACTTTCAGCAATAACAGGTCAGAAGGCTGTGCAAACACTCTCAAAAAGAGACATATCAAATTTTAAACTCCGGCAGAAGATGCCGATCGGCGTTAAAGTTACGCTTCGTCGTGAAAAAATGTACGAATTTCTTGAAAGACTTATTGCCGTTGCTCTTCCACGCATACGAGACTTTAGCGGTGTAGCTGCCAAATTTGATGGACGCGGGAATTATACACTTGGAATCACTGAACAGATTATTTTCCCGGAAATTGAAATCGATAAAATCCATTCAATGATCGGTATGGAAATCAGTTTTGTTACAACTGCCAAAACCGATGAGGAAGGTTTTGCCCTGCTTAAAGAATTTGGAATACCTTTTAAATTAACTAATAAGAAATAGGGATGGCAAAAGAATCCATGAAGGCTCGCGAAGTTAAGCGGCAGAAAATGGTCGAGAAATTCGCTGAAAAGCGTGCCAAACTTAAAGCCGAAGGTGATTTTATTGGCTTAAGTAAACTTCCGAAGAATTCTTCAAAAGTCAGATTGCATAACCGGTGTAAACTGACCGGCAGGCCAAAGGGTTATATGCGTCAATTTGGGATTAGCCGTATCTCGTTTCGTGAAATGGCTTCCAATGGGCTGATACCGGGTATAAAAAAAGCAAGTTGGTAATTTAATTATTAGATAAAAATGACTGATCCTATTGCAGATTACCTGACGCGTGTGCGTAATGCGATTATGGCCAAGCATAAAGTGGTGGAGATCCCTGCTTCAAACCTGAAAAAGGAGATGACTAAAATCCTTTTTGATAAAGGTTATATCCTGAGCTACAAATTCGAAGAGGATGATAAACAGGGAATTATTAAAATAGCTCTGAAATACCATCCGATTTCGAAGGTTTCGGCAATCAAAAGCCTGAAACGAATCAGCAAACCAGGACTACGGAAATACAGCGATGTCGACAATTTACCCAGGGTATTGAATGGAAT
>JAPLDV010000604.1 GCA_026391235.1 Bacteroidia bacterium
GACTTGAAGAAAAATATGCCGCTTTCCGGTTAACCCGCCTGAGTCCTTCAAATAAGTTAATATATCCTTATAAAAAGGATCTTCTCCGTAAAACCCGAGTCCTGACGCCCTGGATCATCACGGTTATCTCTGCTGCTGCCGTTGTTTTATTGGCCTTGTTCCTCTGGCCGGATTCGAAGGAAACCCTTTCTCCTTCTCTGGCTAAAACCGAAACCGTGATACCCGAAACCCGAAACCCGAAACCCGAAACCAAACAACCAGCCTCGGATACTCCTCAGTTGGCATCAAATACCAGAAACCCGAAACCTAAAACCCGACACACGAAAACGGTTATACCGGTGAACTTAAAGCCTGACACCGTAGAAATTCCTAAAAGGGAAACCGTTCCGATGAACTACCTCTCCCACAAATCGGCATTAGCAGGACCCCGGATTCCGGATCCTCAAACAACACGAGTATTGTTGGCCTCGAGCTTTCCTTCTGCCTTGATCGAACCGGCCACATCAGAAGATGCGTTGACTCTTCCTCAATATGCCCTTCAGTTGTTCCGCGAAAAAATACTCGGCGAAGATCCCAAACTGGTCAGGAGAACACGTTTTTCTGTTTGGGAAGTTGCCGGTGCGGGTGTTAACAAAATCAATGATATAGCAAATACGGATATGAAACTCAATCGTGAATATGATGCAAAAGGAGATCTTCTGGCAGTTTCATTCAACTCCCGCCTTTTAGATGTGGAATCACCTATCAGGGCCCAGGAAAAATAAGAAATCAGGTTCTCACCTGTAACTTTCCCAAATGGCTATCCGTCCTACCTTCAAAATAGTTTAAATCAATTATCATGAAAAAGATCTTTTTACTGGCAACAGCAGCCATGGTCCTGGTCGGACTGAATAGCTACGGGCAGGATCCGGATACATCAAAAATCAGGGTCGGCAATAAGAAATATAAGGTTATCGTGGATAACGATAAGGAAATCAAAATAATAACGGAAGGTGATTCCAATACCATCGTGAAAGAACGTCACTTTGGCAGAAGTCACGATCATGGTAAGCGCATGGATGGTACATGGGCTGGTTTTGAGATGGGCCTGACCAATTTTATCAACCGGGATTTTCAGTTTAAATTACCCGATAATGGTACATACATGGACCTGAAAGTGTCTAAAAGCATGGAGTTTAATTTCAACATCGCTGAAAAATCATTGGGCCTTATCAAAAACTATGTAGGGATAGTTACCGGCCTTGGATTCCAATTCAGAAACTATCGGTTTTCCGAAAATTACAACCTGTTCAAGGATGATAACACGGATAAGCTGGGCCATGAGCTATCAGCGTTCGGCGAGGATATGATTAAGAACCGGCTGACCATGTGGTACCTCACAGTTCCGTTGATGATGGAATTCCAGATCCCGGTTTATGGCGAGAGCACCAGGGTTAAACTGTCTGCCGGTGTGGTTGGCGGACTGCGCCTCGGATCGCACCAGGTTCAAAAATATGTGGTTGACGGCGACAAGAAAAGGAATAAAGTTTCCAGTGATTTCTACCTGAGAAATTTCAACTACTGCTTTACTGCACGGGTTGGATACGGTGATATGGCAGTGTTTGCCAATTATTACCCGCAGACGCTTTTCGAAAATGGCAAAGGGCCGGCTATCTACCCGGTAACGATTGGATTGCACTTTGGCGGCTGAAGAATATCGTAGAGACGGATATATCCGCCTCTAATGCATCTGGCATGAACCACGTAGAGACGGATATTTCCGTCTCTACGATTTTTATTACCTTTCGCACCATGATAATCCTCAGCGACCCCGAAAAACTCAGATATCACCGTCATCTCATTCTTGAGGAAATCGGTGAAGCAGGACAAACTCTGATCCGGAATGCGAAATTCCTGGTGGTAGGTGCCGGTGGTCTGGGGTGCCCGGCAATCCAGTATCTTACAGCAGCCGGTGCAGGAGCCATCGGTATTGTGGATGATGATGTGATTGAAATATCGAACCTGCAGCGCCAGGTTTTTTACGGATTTAACGATATCGGAAAGTTAAAATCCATCGTCGCCGGTACCCGAATGAAAAGGATGAATAATTTTGTGAATCTGGTCATGATAAACTGCCGCCTGAATGCTCAGAACGCATTGGAGATAATCGCAGGATATGATGTAATCCTAGACTGTACCGACAATCTGGAATCCCGTTACCTGATCAATGATGCCTGCATTATTTTGGATAAACCAATGGTGCATGCGGCCATTCATAAGTATCAGGGCCAGGTTTCTGTTTTCAATTACCGGAACGGTCCCAGTTACCGTTGCCTGCATCCTGAGAATGCCGCGGCAAACACCGGCTCAGCAACTGTGTTGGGTATTTACAGCGTGATATCCGGTATTATAGGCTTGATGCAGGCTAATGAAGCACTCAAAATAGTAACCGGAGCTGGGGATTCTTTGAGTGGAAAGTTAATGATTTATAATGCATTACAAGCACAATTTCTTTGTATCGATATTGAAAAAATAACCGACAATTTTAACCGGGAGACCATAATCACACGCTTTAACCTGAATATTTCAAAAACTTTGTGATTTCTTTGTGCTTTAGTGGCTTAAAGGCAAGAAAAATTATCGCCACAAAAACACAAAGATATTAAGATTCACTAAGTTGAAATTTTCATTAATTTTTGAGTTAAAGAAGAGAAATCGTCATGAAGCTATTATTGATCAGCAATTCAACCAATGCAGGGGACAGCTATCTCCGGCATCCAAAGGAACAGATCGGAAAATTCCTGAAACCTGACGTTGACCAGGTACTATTCATACCTTATGCAGCAGTGACCTTTTCTTACGATGAATATGAAAAAAAGGTGCAGGGACGGTTTAGTGAATTGGGGATCGGGGTGGAATCGATCCATCATTATGGATCCCCTGCTGAAGCCGTGGAGGCTGCCGGGGCCATCGTTATTGGTGGTG
>JAPLDV010000751.1 GCA_026391235.1 Bacteroidia bacterium
TGGGATGAATTCGGGTATCGGGTATCAGGTTTCGGGTATCGGGAAATTCGGTGACGGGGGAAGGGGTCCCCGCTTTCGCGGGGATGACAAGGGGATCAGTGGTAAGGGAAGGGGTCCCCGCGTTCGCGGGGATGACAGAAGAGGGCGCGGTGGTAAGGGTGGCAGAGGTACCGTTTGGAGTTTTGAGTTTTGTGTTTTGGAATTTATTTGTTTTTTGTTCTTTGGGATTTGGGATTTGGCTCACTCCCGCCTGGATAAATACCCCCGGCAGATTTTGGATGGTATCCGTTTTGATAACCCAGCGGAGCGGACTGCGGCTCATGAGTTCGAAAATCCTTCCGGCAGCGGAAATAAAAACGGTATCCTTCGGGCATTCAATGATATTCTGGCCCCAGGTGTTCCCGAGATTATTAAACGATGCAAACTCAAAATCCCCGCCAAGCCGTTGAAATAAAAGCAACTGACGGGCGGCGTTTATGGCATAGTTCCAGGTTATCTCGTGTTCCTGCAGCGTCATCTGATTCGGGGATTTCTGGAAATTAAGGGCATCCAGACTGGTTTTCGACCAGTCGAGCGGAGCCAGCCATTCGGTATTGGAGAGGGTAATCCGGGTGCCGTTCTTTTGGTTATATTCCCTGATAATGACAAGATCGCGGCGAAGATCGACCTCGGATGTTGCGCGGTCGGTAATCACATCGATGTATCTTCCTGCAATTTCCAGCATCTCTTTGAGGTTACTATTATACCGCCAGTATCCCACCATCACCAGTTTGATATCCGGATCCTGGCTTTTCATTGACCGGGAGTATTCCACGCACCGTTTGGCATACTCTTCCCAGCCAAACCGACGGTAGGCCTCGTTGTCGAGCTCCCAGTACTTAATTTTGAAGGGATCTGGATACCCGTGCTGTTTCCTCAGCGAACCCAGACCGGATTCTGCACTGCCGTTGCAATAGGCTACCCAATCCGCGGCGCGGTCGGCCGTGCCGGTTAGAATATTCACGCACAAAAACGGTTCCGCCCCGATCATCCGGCACAGTTCGATAAACTCGACGGTTCCGGCATGATTTTCCTCGATCCCGCCCCAGTACTCACTTTCAACAGGCTGCCGGTCGAGCCGCGGACCCACGCCTTCGCGCCAGTCATAAAACGAGGCAAAGCATCCGCCGGGAAACCGGATCATCGGCACGTGTATCTTCCTTAATACTTCGACCACTTCCCCGCGCCAACCCTTTTCTGAATTCATTGGCATCAGCGAGAATCCATCCATGGCCGCACGGGTGCCGGGTTCGATGGATGCAGCGAAAGTTGCCCGGCCTTTGTATGATCCGAGGTCCAACTCTACCGAAAACTCCCGGAAAATTCCATCAGGTACAATAATCGTCTGTTCTGCCAGAGGTTTATCTATTTGTTTTTCCGAATAGAGCCCGATAGTCACTTTGACAGGGTTGGGATTGGTGTCGGCGGTCTGATTATTGCTGAAATACCCGCGGAACAGATATCTGACTCCGGAATCAATCCATATGCCATCCTGAGCAAGGAAGGCCTGGCCGGCTTTCTGTCCGTTTTCCAAAACAGCAGCTTGCAATCCGTGATGAAAATTCCAGTACCGGTTGGTGCCCTGCTTAACCTCTGCAACCGCCGGCCAGACATACCAGTCATTGATTTCATAGCCCGAATGCCACCACTTTTCGCGGCTCAGGTCATCGGCAGGTGATTTTCCCAGCCAGTCATACATATATGATTTTAACGGCGGTACATCCTCAAAGCTCGCATTGTATAGTTTTTCTGCCCACAATCCCTCGATCTGTCGGGCCAGGCCCAATTCAATGAAATTGCCGTAAATCAGCGGATTAACCGGTTTTTCATGGATTGGTTGCGGATGAATTTTATAGACGGCCGTTGGATTTTGGGCGGTAAGAATCGCATTAAAAAAGGATTGAACCAGGAAAAAAAGGATGATTTTTTTCATTTGGAATGATATATAACCGCAGACCAAAATTAATAAAGATTTATACGATCCCGGCCGGGGTCGAATCGGCGCGGATGGCCCAATTTTCTACAGATATACAATCCCGCCGGGATTGGAAGGAAAAAACTATCTTTGGTTCAAACCAAACATCCAACCCAAGAAATGAAAAGAAAAATCTCCTTCGGCAGCCTTTTCGCGCTGATGATCCTGCTTCTTTTTTCCTGCCAATCCACCCCCACCCGAACCGGAATCATCGAAATGGTCAGTATTAACGGAAAAGAGATCCCGAAAATCAACCTGGGCGAGGTGGATGATTCCGCCACAACAATCAAATTATCAGACCTGTTCGAGGATTTCCAGATCATCCCTCTGGAAACAGGGAAAGAGTGCCTGATCTCCTATCCTGGAAAAATCTGCTTGACCGGTCATTCGATCCTGACCTGGACCCAGGTTGGGATGGGACCCTGCCGTGTACTGGAGTTTGGTTTGGATGGCACCTTTCGCAAGGGATTTGGAGGTGGGGGCAAAGGCCCGGGAGAACACGGGGGATACTTCGTTGACGAACTGTCGTGGTACCCGGTAAAAAAAGAGATCTTCATTTCTTTTGCCGGAATGGGGCCTGAGAACCAGCTTTTTGCAGAAGACGGCAAATATCTCGGCCCCATCGTGAATCCCGTTGAGCTGATATCAGGGCTGAAGAGGTTTAATGACACCATCTGGATGACCCCCTGTGAAATAGCCGGTCATCCTGAATTCCGGCGCGATTCCATCAGGCTGATCCTTTTTCAGGCAGATGGCAGGGAGGTCAAGGTATGGCCACGTACCATTTATCCACCATCCGGCAAAACCGGCTACTCTCCAACCGGTTGGGGAAGTTCTCTCTATCAATACGATAACCAGTGGCGGATTTACTCACCCGGTGATGATACCCTTTATGAGGTCGGACCGGACCGGCTGGTTCCGCTTGCAATTCTTGATGCAGGTCCGAAGGGCCGACCCTATAACCAGGTAATCGATCCTTCGGCGATCATCGGGAAGTGCTCCTACAGAGTGATCAGGGAAACGGAACACCACTGGTACCTGGATAAAAATATTATCACGATGACAGAGTTGCAGGGATCGGGAAACAACTGGGGCGGCATGTTTGATATCAGTGAATTTCTTCTGGTCATAGACAAGAGAACAGGCGAAGCAAGAAACCTCCGCTTTGAAGATGATTTTCTGGGACTCACCAGGAAATCCATGAAAAGGCACCTGGTCAGCTGGACCGATAAAGGAGAGCCTTACCTGGCCTTTATTGCGGTTGAGCTGAAGGAATCCATTAAAACTGCCCTAAATAAGGAGAATCTGGATCCGAAAATCCGGGCACGGCTGGAGGAGTTGGACAGACAGATTACGGTTGACAGCAACCCGATTATCGTGCTGATGAAAACCAAAGGCGATTTGTAGGGGGCGACCCGCGGGAGGGCCAAGGGAGGGCCAAGGGAGGGCGCAAAGGCCCTCCCGTACTAATGTTTAATTTTCCAGGCTGCGAGATTTGCCTGAATGAATTCAATGATCACTTTGTGTACTTCTTTCCCTGATCCCTTGATATCCATTGGCTGGCCGAAGTTGAAGTAAATATCTTTATTGCTGGAATCGAGCGGGCCGAGGTCCTTCACTAATCTTCCGTTCAACCAAAAATCGGTTTTCACGGCAAAGGGAATTACCTGCACACCGGCTTTTAATGCAAGTTTGATACCGAGTGAGTTAAACTCCTCAGGCCGGAATTCAATCCGGCGGGTACTCTGCGGAAAGATCACTATTGAGCGGCCCTTAGCCAGAATTTCCTGTCCCTGTGTCATCACCGCAAATAAATCTGCACGGGAATTATTCCGGCTAACCACAATGGGATCGCGGGATCTCAGAACGGGTCCGAATACCCGACTCTGCACAAGACTATCTTTAACCACAAAAGTAACGTCCATGATCTGTGCGATCAGAAAAGGCAACACCATGGTTTCCAACGTACTCATGTGATTACCGATAAATATCACCGGATCTTTGCATTTCCTGAGATTTTCCAAACCGGAAATATGAAACCGGCCACCGCAGCTTTCAAGAAGCTTCATTATTTGAAGAGATGATCTGGCCCATTCTTCGGTTGGGTAGAGCCCCCTCAATGCAAGTTTTCTCGCATGTAAGATTATTCTCAGCGATTGGTATTTGAATGCGAGAGGAAAATGAGGCAATGCCTTATGAAGCCACAATTGTGGAGTGTTCGCCGGAGTATCATAATTATCCTGTATGGTTAATGGGAGATTCACTTTTCGGGATTGTACGGTTGCAAATTTAAACTAATCAGATCAGAATTAAAAACCGCCTGAAATCAGCTCTTTTGTGTGCTTGTAGGCAATATGAAAAAGTTCCTCTGCATATTTGATCCGAAGAATATCATAATTTTCAACACCGGGCGGTTCAATGTACAGATCTGCCAGTTTGCCTGATTTGATGGTGGATTTATCGACGCTCACATGGAATACACGGGTGGCAATCTGAAGCATATTATTCAGCTTATCGGTATCATGTATCGGACTAATATTCACCGCAATCACCTTATCACAAATTTTCCTGACCGGTTTGATCGGCAAATTATCGAGAACTCCTCCGTCGACATACACCTGATCACCCATTTTTACCGGGGAAAACAGAATTGGAATACTTGAAGATGCCAGAACAATATCTGCAAGGGGTCCGCTGCTGATATACTCCATCCGGGCTTTGTTCAGATTGCAAACAGCTACAATCAAAGGCGTTGGAAGATCTTCCAGGTTTTTAAAAGGAATATGGATTTTGATCTGGTCCTTCAATCCATCGAGCCGGATAAACCCCTGTTTCGACATTTTAAAATGCGATATCGTCATGAAATCCTGCTCTTTCAAAAGCTTGAAAATATCATCCGGATTCATCCCTGATGCGAGAAAGGCACCCGCAATGGCACCTGCACTGACCCCCGAGATAATATCCGGTAATATTCCTTTCTCAAGCAGGGCCTTTGCGACACCCAGATGAGCAAATCCCCGGGCACCGCCGCCTCCCAGTACCAGACCTAGTGCGTAGTTTGTCATAGCGATCAGTTGTCGGTTATCGTTTGTCAGTTTAAGAATCGTGAATCGTGATGCACCTTTGTTTAATTTTGTACTTTTTGAGGTTTGGGGCTTATTTGAGTTTTGTTATTTGAGTTTTGTTATTTGCAATTCACCGTCTCTTCCAGCATTGCCCTGATGTTCCCTTCCGGTGTATGTGGCGGTATGGCGCATCCGGCATTAAGAATAAAACGGTTCGATTTCGACATTATTTTAATCAGTTCCTGTGTTTTTACCCTTACCTCATCGGGTGTTCCTAGAGCGAGTACTCCGCTTGGGTCGATGTTGCCGATCAATGTAACCTTATTACTAAACACTTCAGCGATCTTTCGGATATCGGTTTTATAATCGAGTTCCAACGCATCGGCCCCGGTTTCGATCATCTCATTCAGAATCAGTTCTGTGTTGCCGCAGATATGAAGGGTATAAGGCATTCCGGCTTTATGAGCCTCCCCGACCACTCTTTTTTCATACGGAAATGCATACTGTTTATACAGTTCAGGCGGGATCAGGTCGGGCCCTGCCGGACTATCCCCGTTGGAGACCATATCGCAGCCGGTTTGGGCCATCAGGCGGATAAACTGACTGGTGGCTTCGGTGCAATACTCAAGGAGTCCGGTTTTGTCATCCTCATCGGCCATATAAAGATCAGTCATCCAATCGGCAGATCCTCTTACCATTCCGGCCAGTGAAAACGGAGCCTGGTCGCAGTTGCCCCTGACATAGATATCATCACCCACGAATCTCTTGATCAACCGCACTGCTTCGAGCCAGTTCATGACATACCTGTAATCCTCAATATTTACGGGTGGAAGATCCCTCCAGTCGCTCAGTTCCCGGAGAATACCCCGGTGGCAACGCGCAGGCTCATTGTCCGGAAAATCAACCGGAACACCCAGGGCACCTGCCAGCGTAACGGTATCCATATCGACCAGGATCCCGTCGAATTCATATTTTTCCACCGAACGCACCATAGCCTCAGCCATGATTCCCGGATCCTCGCGGAATTGCTTCATACTCACCTTATACTCACGTGCTGCCATCATGAAATTATGCAGCATAACCGGAACCCGGTCACTTTGCGAGCCCCTGAGGGCAGAGATGATTCGATCTTTGGGGATCATGTTAATATGCTAATGTTTTAATGTGCTAATGTGCTAATTATTAAGAAAATAACCTAATGTTGACTGGAAATTCTTGATTTGGAGGTTGTGATGATTGTAGAATGCAGCTTTTTGATTTGCAACAATTTAACATACAGATGCTGAGGATCGGGATAGTTTTTAGAATGCTTGCATAAATCAAGCCAATACTCGGTTTCATTAGCCTCCTTTTCTGATATTTTCAATTTATGTATGAAATCCACCAGACTTTCGGATGATTGAGCTTCACGGACATTTGCTCCGATTGACGTTCCGGATTTTAAGACCTGTCGTGCAATCACATATCTTTTTCGTTCTTCAAGCAACTCTGAATATTCAATAATCTCCAGGGCAAATTCAAAACTCAAATCCATCAATGCATTCTTTCTCGTCATCATTCCCCCTTCTTCAATTAGCATATTATCATATTAACAAATTAGCATATTATCCCATTTCTTCGAGCGTCCTTCCCTTGGTTTCCACCAGAACTTTCCTGAAAAAGAAGAAACTGATCAATGTTGCTGCTGCATAGAAGAGGAAGATATATCCTATCCCCGTGTTATTCGGGAACAATCCGGAAACGAAAGGGAAAAGGAATGCCATTACGGCATTGAAGAACCAGTGTGAAAAGGAT
>JAPLDV010000147.1 GCA_026391235.1 Bacteroidia bacterium
ATCCTGCATAAATATGGTGTCCTTTAAAATCAATTTTGTTACTTTGCGTAAGCATAAGTCTGGTTTTTAATTGTTTATAGAATCGTACCTAAAACTAATAAATTCCAGGCTTATGCTTTCTATACAAACATAGGGCCTACATTGCTTACTGCTTACTGCCTACTGCCTACTACTTAAAAAATAACACCCTGCTTTATCTGTGGGTCACCAGATTTAACCAACCTTTCGTATTTTTAAACCAAAATCAACTCAATAAATATGTTTAAAAAATATGTATTCATTATCGGTCTGGCAACTATGGGATTTACCATAACCCTTGCCGGACAGGAAAACTGGACAGCCCTCTTCAACGGGAAAAACCTGAAAGGTTGGAAACAGCTCAACGGAACGGCAAAATATGAAGTGAAGGATGGTACGATAACAGGTTCAACCGTTCTCGCCTCGCCCAATAGTTTTCTGTGCACTGTTGCCTTTTATTCTGATTTTATTCTCGAGTATGACGTTCTGGTCGATCCGCAGCTGAATTCCGGCGTACAGATCAGGAGCCACAGCTATAAAGAGTACCAGAATGGCCGTGTTCATGGTTATCAGATCGAGATTGACCCTTCGGATCGCGGCTGGAGTGCAGGAGTGTATGATGAGGCCCGTCGTGCCTGGTTATATCCGCTGGGCAATAATTCTGCCGCACTAAAAGCCTTTAAGAAGAACAGCTGGAACCAGTTTCATGTAGAGGCCATCGGTCACACAATCCGGACCTGGATCAACGGAGTACCGGCATCAAACCTCATCGATGACATGGACTCAACCGGATTCATTGGTTTGCAGGTGCATGGCATAGGGACCGACCCGAAAAAAGCCGGCATACAAGTTCAGTGGAAAAATATCAGACTTATGACGAAAGACCTTGCCCGATATACCTGGAAGATGCCTGCCACTATTCCGGAGATCTCGGCTATTTCCAATACCCTCACCAACCAGGAATTAAAGGATGGCTGGAAATTACTTTGGGATGGAAAAACTACAGGGGGATGGCGCGGTGCCGACAAGGCTGATTTTCCGTCAAAAGGCTGGGAAATCAAGGACAACCTCCTGACCGTGATCGAAGGCAGCGGAGCCGAAAGCCGGAATGGCGGTGATATCGTCACGGTTAAAAAATATGGTGATTTCGAGCTCACCCTCGATTATAAACTAACCAAAGGCGCAAACAGCGGGATAAAATATTATGTGGTCGAAGGACTGAATAGTGGCTCAGGATCAGCAATTGGCCTGGAATTTCAGCTTTTCGACGACGAAAACCAAATGGATGCCAAGCTTGCAGTGGGCGAAACCCATACCATCGGTTCGCTCTATGACCTTATTCCCGCATTGGCCGACAAGGTGGTCAATCCGGTAGGTGAATGGAACAATGCCCGGATCATTGCAAAAAACAACCATATCGAGCATTGGCTCAATGGCAAAAAAATTGTTGAATATGATCGGGGAACCCAGATTTACCGTGCACTCGTACAAAAAAGCAAATACGCTTCCTACCCAAATTTCGGAGAGGCTCCGGAAGGCCACATCCTTTTACAGGATCACGGCGGTCGCGTCAGCTTCAAAAACATTAAAATCAAGGAATAAAATAGCCATATCAAACCAAAAAAAATGAAACTGAAAATTCCAGCCATTGTTACAGGATTGACTCTGTTGATCTCCGTAATATCCTGTCAGAAAGAAGCCAGCCCGGTAATATCAATCATCCCGCAACCATTGAAGGTGATCCAAACAACCGGAGTATTTCACTTAACAGCAAGGGTTAAGATTCTTGTTAAGGATGAGGCCGCACTGGCCAGTCAGGCAGCATTCCTGAAAAACAGGATTATATCTGCAACCGGATTCCAAACTGAAGTAGTGAAAGAATCATCCGGCAAAGTGATCAGCCTTCAAATTGAAACCGGATTAGAAGGAACACTCGGCACTGAAGGTTACGCCCTTTCCGTAACCAAAAGTGATGTTGAAATTTTGGCAGCCACTCCGGCAGGTATCTTTTACGGAATTCAAACCCTTTTACAATTGTTACCTCCTGATATATATGCAGATAAAGTAATTGAAGGAATTAAATGGAACATTCCATGCGTTCAGATAACCGATAAACCGAGATTTGTGTGGCGTGGTTTTCTACTCGATGTTTCCCGGCACTTCTTCCCAGCCTCCTATATATATGACGTTTTGGATTACATGGCGGTTCATAAACTGAACCGGTTTCAGATGCACCTGACCGATGACCAGGGATGGAGGGTAGAGATCAAAAAATATCCAAAGCTTACTGAAGTTGGCGCCTGGCGGGTAAACCAGGAGGATCGTCACTGGAATTCGCGTGAAAAGCAAAAGCCCGGCGAGAAAGCTACTTACGGCGGATTTTATACCCAGGATGATATCCGTAAGTTCGTTACGTATGCAGCTCGGCGTAACATCACGATCATTCCCGAGATCGAAATGCCCGCCCATGCAACCAGCTCACTGGCTTCATACCCTGAAAATTCCTGCACAGGTGATCCGCTAACGGTGCTTCCCGGTGGTATCTGGCCCTGCATCAATATTTACTGTGCCGGAAAAGAGGAGACTTTTACGTTTCTTCAGGATGTATTAACCGAAGTAATCGCTTTGTTTCCATCTGAATATATCCATATCGGCGGCGACGAAGCCGATAAATCGCAATGGGTAAAATGCCCGGCATGCCAGAAAAGAATTAAAGTCGAGGGACTTAAAGATGAGAAGGAACTTCAAAGCTATTTCATTCAGCGGATTGAGAAATTCCTGAACTCACAAGGCCGTAAGCTGATCGGATGGGACGAGATCCTTGAAGGCGGACTGGCCCCGAACGCTGCGGTCATGTCGTGGCGCGGAACACAGGGTGGTATAGATGCCGCAAAAGCCGGTCACCCGGTTGTAATGACTCCAACATCACACTGCTACTTCGATTATTACCAGGGAAATCCGGAATCGGAGCCTTTAGCCATCGGGGGATTTCTGCCTTTGGAAAAAGTTTACGCCTTTGACCCGGTTCCGCAGGGATTAAATGCCGATGAAGCCAAGATGATCCTGGGTGCCCAGGCCAATCTCTGGACAGAATACATTTCTGATTCCTCGCATGCGGATTATATGACATTCCCCAGGCTAACAGCCTTGTCTGAACTATGCTGGACGTCGCCGGGACACAAAAACTTTGATGATTTTTCCATCCGTCTCGTACAGCAGCTGAAACGGTTTAATGCCATCGGAATCAATTATTCGAAAAGTTTCAGTTCGGTTGATATAGTTACCGGTTTTAACCCGGAAAAAAACCAGATTGAAGTTACCCTGAAATCAGGGTTTCCGGGAACTGAAATCCGATACACCAGCGATGGAAACGATCCTGTACAAAGCACTCAGATTTATACCGGCCCGATTCTGGTTAATCAAACAACTGTAATTAAGGCAGTTGCTTTCCTGAATGGCAAGCCACTTTTATCAGTCTCAGAACGAAAAATCATGGTGCATCTCGCTACAGGTAAAACTGTCACCTACACCAATCCCTATTCCGACAAGTATACTGGCGGAGGCAAGTTTGCACTGGTAAACGGAATTCGCGGAACGATCAACCTATCCGACGGAAACTGGCAGGGAATTGAAGGAGGTGACTTGAACGCCACGATAGACCTGGGATCTGTTCAAACGATTAAAAAATTAACCGTAGGAGCTTTGCAATCCATTGGAAGCTGGATTTTCTTTCCGACACAGGTAGATTTCTGGTTGAGTATCGATGGAAAGACCTTTAATGGTGCCGGTAATGTAAAAAACATGATTGACCTGAAAGATGCTAACAGACAAATACAGAATTTCTCGGTTGAAATTTCTCCCACACAGGCCCGGTATGTTAATGTGATTGCCAGAACAGTCCGATCCTGCCCCAGCTGGCATGCCGGAAAAGGAAATCCGGCCTGGCTGTTTGTCGATGAAATCATTGTAGAATAATAGGACAAATAGTATAACCACGGAGACACGTAGATCACGGAGAAACATAGAGATTATCTCCGTGGAATTCTGTGATCTCTGTGTCTCCGTGGTAAATATTTAAAAAACTGGAGAATCATGAAACAACTAATTGGTCTCTTTTCTATCGTAATGATTACTTTATCATTACAGGCACAGCACGATTATAATAAAAAGTATTATCCCCCAACTGACCCCCTTGTGGTTCTGAAGTTGGAACAATGGCAGGATCTGAAATTTGGATTGCTGATGCACTGGGGCCCTTACAGCCAGTGGGGCGTTGTGGAATCCTGGTCGATCTGTTCCGAAGATGAAGGCTGGTGCAAAAGGCCAGAGGATGATTATATATCCTATAAAAAGAAATATGAAGGCCTCCAGAATACATTCAATCCAACGCAATTTGATCCTGCCAAATGGGCAAAAGCCGCCGCAGGCGCCGGTATGAAATATGTTGTCTTCACTACCAAGCACCACGACGGATTCTGCATGTTCGATACCAAATACACGGATTATAAAATTACCGGCCAGAAGACCCCATATAGCAATAACCCCAAAGCCAACGTTGCCAAAGAGATCTTCAATGCTTTCCGGGCCGAGGGAATGTGGGCCGGGGCTTATTTCAGCAAGCCCGACTGGCATTCGCCGTATTATTGGTGGCCAAATTTCGCCACGCCCGACCGCAACGTGAATTATGATGTAACCCGGTATCCGGGGCGTTGGGAAGATTTCATTCAGTATACCCACAATCAAATCATGGAGCTAATGTCGGATTACGGTAAAATCGATATTCTTTGGCTCGATGGAGGATGGGTTGAAAAGATGACCCCTGAACAGGTAAAAGCCTATGTCACTTCGCCAAACTACAGCTTTATGCATATCCAGAATCAGGATATCCGGATGGATGAGCTCGCTGCAAAAGCCCGGCAGCTGCAACCCGGATTGATCATGGTGGACCGGGCAGTGGAAGGCCCGAACCAGAATTACCTGACTCCGGAAAACCAGGTCCCGAAAGAAATGCTGGCTTAAGCCGCGAACTGGTTCATATGCTGATCGATATCGTTGCCAAAGGAGGAAATTTATTGCTGAATATCGCCCCAAGTCCCAAAGGTACATGGGATGATGCCGCTTATCAGGGTCTGAAGGATATTGGCAAGTGGATGGATGTCAACAATGAGGCTATTTACGGTACCAGGAAAGTAGCCCCGTATAACGAGGGCCCGGTTTACTATACCCATAAGAAAGACGGAAGTGCCCGGTACATCCTGTATTGTTTGAAAGAAGGGGAAAAATTGCCTGAAGAGTTCTTAGTTACCGGTATCAAGGCAGGTTTAAAGCCAAACATTGACGTGCTGGGTTTTAAGGGTAAAGTGAGCTATGAACAATCAGAGAAGGGTACTTTGATCAAAGTACCGAAAACCTTACGGAAGGAAAGCGTATTACCTTATGCGGTAGTGTTCAGGGTGCGGTAGAATGGGATTAAATCCCCGGCCTGAAGAGGTTGTGTAATAATTGTCACCTGATAGTTGATCCGATCAGATAATCATCTCAACCCCCCGACTAAAGCCGGGAACCAAAGTCATTGGTATTTTGTCCCAGCCCCGTTTGTTGCGCAGCCTCCGCGAAAATCCGCGTGCCAATTCTTATATTTGTCGAACTAAACAACGGTGAATGCGTGATAGCCATCATAAATCAAAGCAAACTGTCGAAGAACTCGAATATATTATCAGTAATATTCCCGATCTGGTCATCCGGATTAACCTTAAAGGCCAGATAACCTTTATTAACGCAGCATCTGTTTTGTTCTTCAACAAAACACCCGATCTCCTAATCGCTAAAGATTTAGAAAGTGTGATCAGGGAGGAAGGCATCACTCATTTTGATCAAAGCATTATTCACCGGGTATTCGAAACCCGCCAGGCAGAGATCATTGAAGGGGAACTCCATTCGCAATCAGGTGTGTGCCAAAATATTGAGATCAGGATATTACCTGAGCCTACTGGGTTGAATAATGAAAATCATTTGGTTGTACTTTTCAGGGATATCACTCTCAGGAAAGAAGCCGATCGAAAAATGATAATGGCCAAACGTAAAGCAGAAGAGAGTGATCTGCTCAAATCAGCCTTCCTTGCTAACATGTCGCATGAGATAAGAACGCCCCTTAATGCCATCGTTGGATTCTCCCAGATAATTCTTGACGAAGATCTTACCCGTGAGGAGCAGGAACAATTTTATGAGTACATCCATCAAAACAGCAATCAGCTCATCAGTTTGGTCAATGATATAATCGATCTATCCAAACTTCAAAGCAATCAATTGATTATCAGGGATTCAGTGGTTAATATGAATCAGATTATTGATGAAATGAAGGCAATGGCCGAAGTGGAGAAGAAATCAAGAGATAAGGAACACATCCTGATCATCCCTGACAAAGAAATTTCTGATACCGACAGCATGATTATGGTGGACAGCTACCGCGTGAAACAGATCTTAACCAACCTGCTGGTTAATGCCATTAAATTTACGCCAAAAGGATATATTCAGTTCGGATACCGGCTCAAGGATAACAATACCATCCTCTTTTTTGTCAGGGATACAGGGATAGGGATTCCTAAGAACAAGCAAGAGGAGGTTTTTCAATACTTTCATCAATTGGAAAATTCGCTGAACCGGGCGAATACCGGAACCGGGTTAGGGCTGGCCATCTGTAAAAGGCTGGTCGAACTGATGAATGGAACCATCTGGCTACAATCGGAACCAGGTGAGGGGACCACTTTTTTCTTTACTATTCCTTTCCGAAAAGCTTAGCCCAGTTCCGGGCCGGCCGGTTTTCCCAGTCTCCATTATGCCATACATAGCTGACAATCAATGGCAGTACGGTAGTTGCTTCGGCGAAAACCATCTGTTCGAAAATGGTTTCTACCTTGCCCCATGAGCTGGCTTCCTTAAGAGTGGAGGATGAACAGGCACCGTCACGAACATCGGCTACGGTAATCTGGACGGCATATTTATGCATCGGTACCTCTTTTCCCAGGATCTCGGCACAAACAACCGTATCCTGAGCAAAATTTTTAGGCACTCCCCCACCAATCATAAATAACCCGGATGTTGCGGCTTCCATCTTTATCATCGTAAGCTCCAGGAAATCTTTGACACTATCGATGGATACATGCTTGCCGGGCCTCTCCCACTGATGCTTAACCAACCCGAATCCGGCACTGCTGTCGGAAAAAGCCGGACAGAATATCGGTACACCCCGATGGCTTCAAAAAAATCCATATCGATTATCGAAGCACCGGTGGCAACAATCACATCAACCATCTTATTCTTAACCATATCCACATAAACCTGCATGCAGCCGCCGGCACTTGTACTTCCGGCCAGGGTAAGCATAACGGTACAATCCTTATCATTCACCATTCGCATCAGGATATCCGTTGCATTTGCCGTATCGCGCGACGAAAACGACATCTTGCGCATGGCATCGATAATCGGTGTGGAATCAAATGAAGTAATATCGATGTGCTCAATAACTTCTTTCAGAAGGTCTTTCTTGTTTCTCATAATTATTTAGATATCAGGCTGATTAATTGATAAATCAATTTTGATGCTAAAAAGTCGGAAGATTTTTCAGTGGAATCAGGGCATAACTCAACAACATCCAACGCAATGATCTGATTGTGCTTGATCACATAATCGAGAAACCGGTACACTTCGTAATAAAGTAGTCCGCCCGGCTCCGGGGTTCCGGTTGAGGGCAATACGGAAGGGTCGAAAACATCCAGATCGATCGTAATGTAAACAGGGCCATCGAGCAGGCGGCCGGCCGCATCATACCAGTCATTTTTCCCGGTTATATCATGCGCGTAAAAGATCCTGCCCGGCTGCAGGAATGGCAATTCATCGGTGCACATGGATCGAATTCCAACCTGAACAATATCAGCTACTTCGGCTGCACGTGCCATGGTGCTGGCATGGCTCAGCGGGCTTCCTTCATATTCCGGACGCAGGTCGGTGTGGGCATCGAGTTGGAGTACGGTGATTTTGCCGTAATGGACGGCACAGGCTCTGACCGCACCGATACTCACTGAATGGTTACCACCGATAATCACCGGAAATTTCTTATCGGTGAGGATACCTGCAACGGCCGATTGCACCTCTTCCACCATATTCTCCGGATTGGCGGTTAATCCTACAGGATCAGCGGTATGAATACCATTCAGATATACCTCGCGGTTAGTTTGAATATCATAAAGTTCCATATTTGCCGATGCCTCCAGAATTGCATCCGGACCGCGATCCGCGCCGCGGATCCAGGTGCTGGTGGCATCATAGGGCACCGGGAGTATGACCACCGGCGACGTTTCGTATGCTGAGTATTTTTCTTCGATTCCTCCGAAATTCAT
>JAPLDV010000537.1 GCA_026391235.1 Bacteroidia bacterium
GCCCAATGCACTTTCAAGAAGAGCTTTGTCTTCAGCATCCAGATCGTGAATCCGAACCGGAAGAACCCTGTTTGCCACATTTCCGTTTGGCAGCTTTACTTTCAATCCGAACTGGTCCTGAGAAGCCTGTTCAATAAATGCCACAAACTCGTGTTCCCAGGCAAAAGACTTCGGATCGCAGTATGTGCGTGAAATGACCGGTATAAAAATCAGACACTTCAGTTTTTCTTTCAGGGAGGCATGAACGTCATGGGTTTCCAGCAATCCGTCGTGCGGGTTGATGTCAAAATAAACACTGATTTCTTCCTTGAAAGTTGCTTCCAGTTCCCCCTTGAGATGATGGACAAACTGCGTAACCCACCCGTCCTGTTTGTTATCTTTCTGGCGGTAACTGATGAAGATGTCGTATTCGAAACCCTTTAAAACAGAAGGCATGATGTAGATTTTATAATAGTGATTTCAAATATAGAGAACAAAAAAATGCATATTCCTGATTGTCAGAATTATTTCCATGATGATCCAGCAAATTTCCATCTTAGCTACCAGCCTGTTAAATCGGATTTCCCATGATCCGCAGGGAATAAAATATTGTTGATGAAGTTGAGTTTACTCCGTAATTCCCTTCCACTGATCGGTCCGGAATGGTGATGCAGGAAGATCTGCGCTATTGTACAAATTAGCATCATCCGGATTGTTACCCCATCCATATCGCACAGCCACCGGATCCTGAACCTCCGGGCAAGAGACTTCGATGCTGTTTTTTCCGGTAATTACAGCTTTTGCCCAATAAAACCTATGATCCTGCCCTGCAATCGCGAACCCTTTCAGGTAGCCATATTTATCATTTACCTTCAATCCGTTCCCAACCTGGTCAAAACTGAGTGTAACCGTGCTGCCTTTGACACTCATCTGATTGTACACCGGTCCGCTGAACAGAATATCCTGGTTATAAGCTATTTTCAAAGCTGACAGGGCTAACCTCCTGCCAACACTCTGTTTGTCTTTGGGATGGATGTCAATCGAATCTCCTACATCAATTGTTACTGCCATTCCGGTATTTGGCAGGGCCAGCGTTTTGCTTTGGGCTTCGCGCAGTTCGGCCCAGCTGCTTTCCGACGGCATTGAATCAGCCATCATAAAGTTAGTCAGCTGAACAAATAGGAAGGGAAATTCGCCCTGATTCCAGTGATCTCTCCAGTCTTTGATCAGGTCCGGAAAAACCTTCTGGTATTGTTTGGCCCTGCCGGCATTACTCTCTCCCTGGTACCAGATCACGCCTCTTATCCCATAAGTGACCAGCGGATTGATCATTCCATTGTAAAGCAGGGTGGGATATGAGTTGGGGTTCAAATTGGCATTGAATTTTACCAGGCCGATTTTGTATTTCCATTCACCGCCCAATGGAATATCGTGGTTTTCGCACTGCAGGTAGAGAGTTGCCGTATCGCCGTGGATGCCGCAGTTTCCGCCAATGTCCTCTACCCTGACCGTCAGTATGTTTTTGCCGGATTTCAACAGGCCGGCCGGGATTTCATAAATCCTTAATTTTTCTGCCATCAGTTTGGTGGATCCGATGAGGGTACCGTTAAGATAGGTGTTATCGGAGTCGTTGACCTTGGCCAGATGGAGGGTGGCAGTTTTGCCTGCCTCCGCCGGCGAAATATCTATTTCCCTGCGAAACCAGATGATACCATCGACCCCTTCCAATCCATTGTTTTCAATATAGTCGGGCAGTTCCATTGTTTTCCAGGCAGAATCATCAAAGCTGAAAGCAGCCCATACCGGTTTGTTCCTTTTCATTCCCCGATCAACAGTCGAAAATTCACCGACCCTTTCCCTTCCCTCCTTTTCTATAGTCCTGGCATAATCATCCAGATTGACTTTTTTCAATTGCGACAATTGTTTGGCAAAATCAGGATTCTGAGCCATAGTCTCTTCACTGATCCAGGTTTCTGCTACTGTGCCACCCCAGGAAGTGTTAATCAGACCAACCGGGATTTTTAATTTTTCATAAAGCTCCTTTCCGAAGAAATAAGCGACAGCAGAAAAACGGGAAGACGAAACCGGGGAACATTCCATCCACTCTCCATCGTCGAGCTGATCCTGAGGTGTTTGAGCAATCCGTTTTTTAACAGTAAAGAGCCGCATATCCGGATAACCGGAGGAAGCAATCTCGGCTTCTGCGTTTTTGGCATTGATCAGGTTGAATTCCATGTTGGATTGACCGGAACAGACCCACACTTCGCCGACCATAATATTTTCGAGAATGAGCTTGTTACTCCCCGTGATGGTCATTATATAGGGGCCGCCATAATTCATTGAAGGTAGTTTAACCGACCATTTACCATTACTTTCAGCTTTTGAGGAGGCTGTGTTGCCTTCAAGAGTAATGGTTATCTCTTCGCCCGGAGCGGCCCATCCCCAGACAGGAATTTCAATACCCTGCTGCAGTACCATATTGCTGCTGAAGAAGGAAGGTAGTTTTATCTGGGCGGTGAGAGTGCCTGTAATCAAACAGAGCAGGAGAGTGGACCATTTAATTACTTTAGGAATCATCTTCATAGTTTTAGTCTCAGTTACCCAGCCGTCATATTTGTTGTCTTTCTGGCGGTAGCTGATGAAGATGTCATATTCGAAACCGGGTAAAACAGATGGCATGGTACATATTTTAGGTTAGAGCTCTCAAATATACCTAAAATCAGGCGTTCCGGCGTTTCATGCGATCGCAAACCCACCCACCCATCAGGCATCCGAAAAAAGACAAAGGTATCATGACCGGTTTACCCGATCATGATACAAAAGCCATCAGATGCAAATAATCCATTGCTACTGTTTCGGCTGCGGCTGGTTGTTGTTCCAGGTGGATGCAATAACCTTCCATGTTCCATCCAGCTTCTTCCATACATCCATCCATTTACCTGCCTCTTCAACAGGACCGGCAGCCGTCTTTTGACTGATGCGATCGGAACCTCTTGCAACTGCCAGATCACCGGAAGCCGAGACTTCAACAGCATCCACCTTGCTTGAATAGGTTTTATAATCGCTGGTGGTATCGGCAAACTCAGCTTCCTGAGATTTCCGGATAGCTTGTGTACCGGACAAAATCGGCTTGTCGGCGGGCATTGAAACCGCATCCGGTGCATAATAACTTACGATTTTGTCGACATCTTTCGATCTGATGGCCACGGCCCACTGATCTTCAAGATTACGGATGGCATCTGCCTCAGCACGAACATCAACCTTAGGAGCACTGGTGCATCCGGTCAACAGGATTCCGGCAGCGGCAAAGATTCTAATTGCATTTTTGAACAACATTATAACCTCCTTTTCATACCCTTTTACATTAAAGGGTAATTTATTTAAGTAGAAGGATTTAAACTTGATAATGTTTATGTGCTCGTTACTTATTTTAAAACAGGCGGTTGAATGGGAGATCCCAGTTTGGCTTTTTGAAGGTAGCGCAAAGCTTCTTTATCATTTTGATTTTCATAAAGACTGAGAGCAGTTTCCCCTACTCTATTACATTTTGCAAAACACTAGCCCTTTGTGAACATTGCCAATCTGGTGTAAACAGGCTGCTTCACCTTTTTCATATTTTATTTTCCGTGCCAGGACTAATCCTTCCTGTGCCAAATCCAACCCATGTTGTAAGGATTGGTCATAAAAACTCAATTTGACAAGCGTCATCACTTTTACAGTATCTTCTTTAGTGGCAGCCAGCAACCTGTAAAGGCTATCCACCTGAGGTGCTTGCGCTGAAATTCTAACTACTGATAAGCTGAAGAATAAAAGCAGAAATATTTTTTTCATACCTGAATATTTGTCAACCATCAATTATCAACCATCCTGTAAAGCAATTTATTTTATCTCCCCCGCCTTGAAAACCGTCCATGGCTGGGTTGGCCGGTCGGTTATCAGACCGTTCATCCAGTCGAACTGCGGATGCGCTTCCAGATAATCCCTGGCAACGAATGGCATGCCGCATGAGGAGCCCCAGCGTGCAACGAACGACATTTGTTTTGCCATTTTTGAATCGATCACTTTTCCGTCAATGGTCGCCTCGGGATAAAAGGGAGGCATGCCGGGCTGATTGTGTATTTCAAGGTCAAAGTGTCCGCAAAGTGACCTTCCTCCGGGGATGATCTTGTTCAGAAATGTGTCAAAATGATCGGATTCAAACCCTTCAGCGAGTTCAATGGTTATTTTACCCTTGTTTTCTTTCATCAGTTGCTTCCAGCGGACCCGGCGGGCAACGGCTGACATCTCGATATTCGTTTCCTCCTTTTTCGTTTCGAAACGCAGGATCCTTAAATCCTCGGCAACATTGGATCCGATAAAAAAGCCATCTCTCTTTTTCTCAAAACCGATATATTTCAATCCAAGCTCGAGCCGGGCAATCTCATTGGTATTTATATCACCTATCAGCCAGGCATTTGCATAGCCGCCGTTGTTGCCTTTTTTCATGATATCGCACCATTCATCAATGTTTGTGGCATATTGAGTGGCACTTCTCATTCGGGCAAATTCGGGTATACCTTTCTCATCGAAAGGGAAAAATGCCCCGATGGTGGTCTCCGAACCGACCAATCCGCCACTGGTTACAAAAAAGTCAGTTCCGCTGTGGATCCAACCTGGCTGCGATTGCATAAGCATCCGGTTACCCTTTTCGGGGAGAATATCCAGTATCAGATTGCAGTTGGGATAGTATAACTCAGTCATAGTATTATGTCCTAGCACAATCAGGCCATCGGCAGTCATACTTCCGGTGGCAATGAACGAGCTGCATGATTCTTTTGGCAGATCCGGGGAGTTGGGTGAGATGGTGTCCTTGACAGTAGGCCACCAGTAACTGATGAGCTCTATAAAACCATTATATGCTACCATTTCATCAAGGCTTGATTTAAACCCCGCAGCCTCCATGCCTGAAACCATTCCCTCTATTTCCCTGCGGTTTTCCGGGTCGATTTTTTGAGTAAACATTGCCGCCGACTTCTGAACCAGCCATTGCCAATCCATTGCACTCAGGTAGTACCAGGACTCACCCAGTACTCTGATGGATTCCTTTATTTCATTGGCCAGCAGGTATCCGTACTGGAACCCGCGCTCCTCCGGTTTGCCTTCGATGTGAAGGTAGATCCATCCGGTTTTTTCGTGGCGGTTGGCTTTGGTGAGCCAGGTTTTCTGTTCATTGGTGAGCTGATGGGCGGTTTGACTGTAAACACAGATGGTGCTCAGAGAAAACGACAAAATAAAAATTAACATTTTTTCTATCATATCATTCTGATTTATATATTTCTAAGAGAAAATGAATCTAATTTCTTTAATGGTGACATAAAAAAGCACTTTCTAAACTTACGGTTTCCCCTCCAGCTTCTCAATCGTTTTTTTCGCCATCGACAGCCGTATCTTTCTATTATTCTCAACCAGCTTGGCCGTCGACCATTTTTCAACCCGGTGATGAAGCGGAATCAGCAAGGCGGCAATGCAAACCAGTGCCGATAACATCAACAGTGGAGCGTGATTGGTAACTCTCTCCAAAAAAGGATGCATCAACAAATTGAGAAATTCAAATACAATCAGCAAAGCCAGTACGCCCAGAAATTCAATCAGCTTTGTACTGGTGATAAAACTGCGGCTGAGCAATAAAAACAGAATGATGAAAGTGACGATACCGAGTGCAATCAAAGCGTACTGAAGGTTTTGTTTTCGCTGTTCTTCTGCTTTAATCTTTTCTGAAGTTAATTGCTGTTGCCTCAATTCATCTTCAAATGTCATCAATTGGGTTTGCTGAATTGTTTGAGTACTAAACACACTGTCATTTGCCGCTTTGTATATTTTAAAATATTTTATAGCGCTATCACTGTTTGTATTTTCATAGATATCCAAAAGCAATTTTGAAGGTTTTATACAAAAATTAGAAAATGCAGTATTTTGCACAACAGCGATTGCCTTCTTAGCAAAAACAGCGCTGGAGTCATTCTGTTGCCGCCCGGTAGAGGTTGATGGCTCTGGGATAATCTGCCTGGTCTTTGTAAATGTGGGCAAGGTTCATTTTTGCATAAGCTACCAATTTTTCATTTCCGGTCTCCTGAGCTATAGCAAGGGCTTTAAAGCCATATTCCAGACTTTTCTGTGTATAGCCAAATGACCTGTTGCTATAGCCAATTTCTAACAAAGCCATTGCTTCGGATACTTTGTCTTTATTCTTTTGTGACTGGAATAAAAGCTTTTGGGCAATATTCATGTCCAAAACCGGGTCAGTCTCAGTTGTACCTGAATATAAATCGTTGATTAAGTCAATCCGGATGTTATCATCCTTTTCCGCAGCAATTTTTTGCAGCATGGTATCGATGTTTCCACTTTGAGAGAAAACTGGATTGATGCTCAATAAAAGGCTAAAGAGAATTATAGTTTTTTTCATTCGTAAATAATTTATTGTTTCATGGTTGATTGGCCCGTACTCATGGAGCCCTCAAATTATTTTCATGGTATTTTGCGAGCAGCAGCTCATGAGGGGTTCATGCTTATTTTTAATATATCACCTTTAGATACCAGGTTTTGGACGGGGAGACGGGAAAATGTTAAACCAGAACCTTTTCCTTTCTATCATCAAAGTTTTAAGGAGAAGAAACAGCACAATTGCCAGAACGGCAAACGCCGCTTCGGTATTCAGCATACCCTTTGCTCCCCAGCGTGAATGAGCCCAACCTTCGATGTATATCATCAGGTAAATCGGGGCGTTTGATAGAGCGGCATAAATATTGAATTTGGTAACGGCCGCGCCTTTGCCGATTGCTTCCAGAATGAAAGCACTAAGGCCGGCATATGACATCCCCATGATGACAGCATACAGAGAGGTCCAGATTATATACATGATTTCACTTTTGGGGGAATAGGCCATTCCCAGCGCACACAAGGCTCCGATGAGTCCGAATAACAAATAAGCAGTCTGACGTTTTATCCGGTCGCAAATCCAACCTCCAAAAAGGCATCCGGCCACAGAAAATAATCCCCCCATTACACCTGTCACCAAGGCGACAGTGTCGGCACCGGCTCCCCAATCTTTAGCAATGGCCGACCACAAACTTTGTGCGGCTCCGGAGCCCAGAGTTAAAAAGCTGAGGAACAGAGCCAGGATTCCCATCTTAGTTTTCAAAGTACTCCACACATCTTTAAAAAGATTCCGGTACGTTTTGCTCAGGCGATGTTCGCGGATTGTAGATTTCGGCTCATCTAAAAAGAAAAGTCCTGTGCAGCAGCATAAACAGGTGACGGCCAGTATCGATGCAACCATCCATTCCTCAGGAAGCCGCTGGGCCAGCCAGAGTCCGGCTCCCCCGCCCAGGCCCGCTCCCCCCAGGTTTCCTGCCTGCCAAAAACCACCGGCGCGTCCTTTTAATTCCTCCGGGACATCATAAGCCATCAATCCTTCAGTAGCCATGCATAAAAAAGTGATCATGAAGTTGGACAGGATTAAGATGAAAGTTAAAAGAACCAAGCTTGATTCCTGAATGGGAAGAACCCCGGTAGCTAAAATTCCGAAGGCGCTTACCATATTGGCTATCAGGTACCATTTCTTCAGAGAGAACATGGAATCAACCAACGGTGCCCAGAGAAATTTAAAAATATGCGGCAGTAACGAAGCGGCAACCATCGCAGCCACCTTTTCCACTGAAATTCCTTCTTTCGAAAAAAGATAGGCGAGGGTAACGGAAACATAGCCGGTCAATATTCCAAGAGGCAGAATCAGCAAAGTGAATACAGCAGGATGCACCGGGATGTGGGATGCACTGGATAGGGATTGGGTATTTTTGGTTGTTCTCAATATATTAATTAATTATTCCAGATGGTATTCTTTGATAATCAGATCGATCAGCCGCGTTGGTTTTTATTTTTTGAGCTTTAATGCAACACTTGCCACCCGCTCACCGAGTGCCATTGCTTCTTTTAGCCCGGCTTCATTAACCGGATCAAGAGCCGTAGCTCCGGCCAATCCAAAAGGTCCTTCAATTGGGCCTGTAATAATCATTCCGGCGTTTAACAACGATGTGATAAGCGAATGGATTACCTGTTCTTTCCCGCCTGTCGCACTTCCACCGGTAGCGAAAGCGCCACCTACTTTATCAACCAGGGTGATATGATACTTCAGCCACCATTCGTCGATAAAGGATTTCATCGGTCCGGCCATATTGCCATAATATGTGGGAGAACCCAGGACTATGGCATCAGCAGTTTTGAGGTCAGATTCAATGACTTGGTCTGTAGTCTTCGCCGCAGCTTCTACTCCCGGAATTTTCATGGCACCTTCCACTACAGCGTTTGCCATTTTCTCTGTATTGCCTGTAGTTGAATAATAGACAACCAGGACCTTGATTTTTGCCTGTTCACTGGTAGCCTTGACTACCGGTGAGTATGCCCCGGATGACTGTGGAAAAGCGGATGAGGCCGTAAATAGCAGGCCACAAGCAATAAAGGCTGATAACTTGATTTTCATTCGTAAATAATTTATTGTTTCATGGTTAATTGGCTCGTACTCATGGAGCCCTCATTTATTTTCATTGCATTTTGCGAGCTTTGGCTCATGAGGCGTTCATGATTAGTTTTTAATGGCATTTTAAAGTAAAGATAATTGTTTCTATCAGATAGTCAGCCTGTTAATTAAATAACACGTCTAGTATTGTTTGTTCGGAACGATACCGACAGGATCAGAATAACCTGACTGCTCCCAAATTAATAGCATGCGGGGGGTGTATCCTGCGGCAGATGCGGCGGTACTCTCTTAATCATATCAAACCAGCCTCCACGGTTTGAATCCCAGGCTGTATGCAGAAGCAGGTATCCGGAAATTGTTGCTGCTTTCATAATAGTTATGCGCAGTCAGGGGATTAAGTATAAGCTGTTGAAATCATTAATTATCTTACCTTTAAACCAATATAGAATTTCCTACCATCACGTTATGAAAAGAACAAATTTAAAAGTTGTAATAATCCTGGTGCTGGCCCTTTTCAGCATTGAGAAAATGAATGG
The DNA here is from genome assembly GCA_026391235.1 of Bacteroidia bacterium. Next base: position 9,028 of record JAPLDV010000537.1, read on the forward strand.
TCAAAGCGGACCGCCAACAAAGGTTGAGTTTTTAAACGCACCTGTACTTTTTAAGGAAGGCGGCAAATTATACCAGCAGGTTGTTGCCAGCTATAGTTCAGAGAATACCGGTAAAATTGTTTTCAGTTGGAACGGCAAGGAACTATTGCAGGGAACTATAGAAAAAAGTGATAACCGGTACCTCCTCACTTTTCAGGCGGTAACAAAACCAAATAAAATTGTTATCACAGCAAAAATCAATGATGGGGCTGCTGAAAAGTATCCGTTCAGCCTTGTGCCGCCAAAAAAATGGGGACTCGATCTGGTTCAGCATTCACACACCGATATCGGTTATACACGGCCGCAGTCGGAGATACTGGCTGAACATCTGCGCTTTATCGACTATGCACTGGATTATTGCGATCAGACCGACCAGATGCCTGATGATGCAAAGTTCAGGTGGAGCTGTGAATCATCCTGGGTAACCCGCGAATGGCTGCGGACAAGGCCTGCATCGCAAATTGAAAGATTTAAAAAACGAATTGCCGAGAGCCGGATCGAGGTCACCGGGATGTATGCAAACATGGCTGAGATAGCCGATGAGAATATCATGTATGATTTCCTTCAGCCGCTGAAGGAGTTTGATAAGCTGGGCATTCCTGTTAAAACCGCCATGCAGAACGACATCAACGGCATTGCCTGGTGCCTGCCCGATTATTTCAAAAATACGGGTGTAAAATATCTGAGCATGGGGATCAACTATACCCGGTCGATCCTGCCATTCGACAAACCAACCTGTTTTTGGTGGGAATCACCATCCGGAGCCAGACTTCTGGGTTTCAGGGCCGATATTTATATGACCCCCAATGATTACGGACTCATTAATAAGTCACCGAAATTTGCAGCCAATATCCTGTGGCATCTGGCCAATCTCGACCAGAATAAATACCCGTTCGACCGGATCGCTTTGGAGTTTTGCGGTTACCGCACCGATAACGCGCCCCCTTCAACGGCAGCCTGTGAGGTAGTTAAGATGTGGAATGCGAAATACGAATATCCCAAATTCAGGCTGGCGCTAGTCGGCGACTTTATGGAATATGTTGAAAAGAATTTCGGAGACGAATTGCCCGTTTACCGTAATGCCTGGCTCGATTGGTGGACCGACGGCTGCGGTTCCTCATCACGGGAGACGGCAGAAGTTAGGAAAACGCAGAACATCAAGCAGGTGGATGACGGGCTTTTTGCCATGGTTTCGATGATGGGCGGAGAGCTGGGTCCGGATCTGGAAAGCAAGATGGACCATATCAGCGAAAATGCGATCCTGTTCGATGAGCATACCTCCGGAGCTTCCGAAAGCATCGAGCATCCATTTTCGGAGAATTCAACCAAACAGTGGCTGCAAAAAGGAGCTTACGCCTGGGAGGCGCTTAAGAAAGTCACTTTATTGCATGAAGAGGGCCTTGCACGCATCCAGGAATTTCTTAAAAAAGCAGATTTTCCGGTCATCTATGTGATTAACTCCATGGGCTGGACCCGTTCGGGGGATATTACCTTATTCGTTGATTATGAGGTTCTTCCGGTCAAAATCAAAACCCGGATCATCGATCTGGCCACCGGAAGGGAGGTTCCCGCACAGGTACAAACCAAACGGGCTGAAGGAGCTTACTGGGTGATCGAGGTTTCCGACGTCCCGGCCATGGGTTGCAAGGCACTGAAAATTGAAATTCTTGATGAGGCAGTCACTTCAGATAAAGCCATTAACAGCGAGGTGCTTGAAAACAGGTTTTACAGGATAGTCATCAACAAGCAGACAGGAGCCCTCAGCAGCCTGTTCGACAAGGAGTTGAACCAGGAGCTTGCCGATGGTCAGAATCCGTATAACATCGGTCAACCGGTAAGGGAAACATCGGTTGAACGCGATGTGCCTCCATTCGTACATACATCTGTCTCCAACATAAAGATCGACAAAGGGACCAATGGCGCCATATGGGAGAGTGTGAAAATAGCCTCCGACCTGGAAGGTTTTGAAAAGGGAACCGAAGGTTCGCCGAAAGGTATGGAGCTGGAGATCAGGCTTTACAAGCATGTCAAAAAGATTGAATTCAGGTATCTGGCACGCAAGCTAATCCTCACGGATCCTGAGGCGCTCTATGTTGCTTTCCCATTTTCGCTTCCGGGTTCGAGGATTGTGTTTGAAACCATCGGCGGAACGCTGACACAAGGGCAGCAGCTTCCGGGATCCTCATCCGACTGGAATGCCGCCCAGAACTTCGTTTCGGTCCGTGGCAAAACGGGACAGATAGTTGTAGTCAGCGATGAGGTTCCCTTGTGGCAATTCAGTGATTTCAACATGGGCAAGTACGAGCGGTATCCCAAACCCGGAAAAACATGGCTCTACTCCTGGGTGATGAACAACTACTGGATGACCAATTTCCGAGCCTTCCAGGAGGGAGGCTTCAGCTGGGGTTATCAAATCACTTCATCGGCCGATACCACCAATACCTTTTCAACAAAATATGCCTGGAGTGAGCGAAATCCTTTCCCTACACGCGCTTTCCCAGCCGGAGCCAATGAGCTGAAATCTCCAACGATGGAGACTCTTAAGATTTCGGGCCCGGCTCATGCAATGCTGGTTAACAGCAGACCTGCATTTAAGAAAAAGGGCACGATCCTTCTCCATTTCCGCGAACTCGAAGGATTACCTGCCGAAGTCAAGCTATCATCTTCTGTTCCGGGCCAGTTAATAAAGAGGATGGTGGAAGTGAATACTGCAGGGAAACAGATTGGACAACCTTTGTCAACCATACAGCTGAAGCCCTATGAAGTCAGGTTTATCGAGGTGGAATTTTAACTGAAATTTCCAGGGGGAGGATGACATTGTCTTTTTTCAATTGAATATCGCATTGTTCCCATACCGATTTCGGTTATACCGACCATCCGTCTCCCGTTGAAGATTTCCAGCTAAGGTTCCTTGATATTGCGGTTGATGCAACGAGCGCCAGCAGCTACCTTCCGGCTGATGAACGTTTTTACCGGACTGCAGTCCATTTTTCCTGGTCCACCCAATCGATAAACAACCAGGTCTGTTTTGGGCTGATAAATCCTGCGAAATAATCCACCAAAGAGAATAATCGATGATACCATTGATATCGGTTTTTTCAATACCTGAACGCCCCAATACTGTGAGGCTGCGGCGGAACGCATATCTCACCAATTACGAAAACATAAGGAAGTTCGTTCAGGATAAAACGATTAACTTTGAATTAGCTTGGTGTTCTTGAAATACGTCTGAATATTTACCGTGAAAATCTATGATTAACAGAAAATATGATCAGCCTTTCCAGTTATAAAAACAAGAAGAGCATTGTTCTTGAAAGTCCTAAAATGCGGGCAGAGTTCATCCCTGACCCAGGTGGTAAATTAGCTTCCCTTATCAATAAAGAAACCGGTTACGAATATTTAGTACAGCGTAAAAACCCGATATACCGCGACCAGCCTTTTGGCGGGTTATTTGTCGATGCGGAATGCAGCGGTTTCGACGACATGTTCCCGACAATTGATACCTGCAACTATGAAAACGAACCATGGAAAGGTGTTGAAATGGCCGACCATGGAGAAGTCTGGTCGTTGCCGTGGGAATATTCAGCGGACAAAATTTCATTGCACCTGTCGGTACATGGAGTACGTTTCTCTTATAAATTGGAAAAAACCATCTGTTTCAGCAACGAAAATTCTTTAAGAATCGACTATACTCTAAAGAATTACAGCCCTTTTGATTTCGAATTCCTATGGGCTGGACACTTAATGATTAATCTTGAAGAAGGGACCCAATTGAATGTGCCTGAAGATTGCAAACAGGCGGTTACCGTTTTGACAAACGGACAAAGAGCTTTCGGCGATATCAATAATTGGCCTCTTTTCAGGGATAATATCGGAAATACCCACAGGGCTGACCTGTCCGGACCTAAATCTATCGGGAGATTTGAAAAATACTATTTTAATAACCGGCTTAAAGATGGTTGGTGTGAACTCAGATACCCCGACAATAAAAATAAATTAAAAGTGTCATTCCCTGTTAACATGGTACCGTATCTCGGAATTCTGATGAATGAAGGGGGATGGGACGGGTTGTACAATATCATTATCGAACCCTGCACGGTTTGCTACGACAGGCCTGATGTGGCAAAAAAGTATGGACAGGTAAGTAAAATCGAAGCTTTGGGTATCTATCGCTGGCACATCGGGATCACGATCTGATTTAAAACAGGAGTAATGCAAATGAAAGTTGATTTAAAAAACAGGGTCGCAATTATCACCGGGGCAACATCCGGTATCGGTCGTGCTACAGCTTTAATCTTTGCCGAGAATGGAGCAACTGTAGTGATAAACGGTATAGATGAGGAGGGTGGAAACAGCGTTGTGGAAGAAATCAGGTCAGCAGGAGGAACAGCAATCTTCTTTAAGGCAGATGTGGGTCATGCAGATGAAGTACAGGCTTTGGCAGACAAGGCGATTGAAGAATTCGGCAAGATTGACATACTGATAAACAATGCAGGGGTGAATATTGGTATAAAGGAACGAGGGCCCATACACGAATTTCCTGATGCCATGTGGGAAAAGATCATGAATGTCGACCTTGACGGGATCTACTTTTGCAGCAAGGCAGTCCTTAAAAACATGACCGGCAATGGTTATGGGAAAATAATCAACATCAGTTCAATTGTGGGAGTGGTGCCCCTGAGAAATCAATGTGCGTTCGCCGCGGCAAAAGCAGGAGTTATTCAGCTTACAAAAGCAATGGCAATTGAATTGGCCTCTCTTGGAATTACCGTGAATGTGATCTGTCCGGGTTCCATTCAAATCCCTAAGGTGATGGATGGAATGTACGCCGATGGGAGGTACGAAAGCATCATATCGCATATCCCGATGAAAAGACCCGGAACACCGCAGGATATCGGCTATGCAGCCTTGTATCTCGCTTCAGATCAGGCTAATTATGTAACCGGCGCTGTACATATTGTTGACGGAGGATGGACGTGCGGATTTGCCAGGGATTGGTAAGAATGAGAACTGACAATCAAATATAGTTACTTAATCAGACAGGATTTAAATATGAAAACGGGTAAGGTTATACATTCATCGGAGGTTAAGTCGTTTGTTGTCGACGATAAATATTCTTCAAAGATGCTTATGGATGATATTGTTGCAGAAGGAAAATCCATTCACATAAATGAGGGCACTTTAAAGGCTGGGTGCAGCACGCCGGGCGGAGTTCATACCGCAACTGAGATATACTACATCGTAAAGGGTGAGGCTGTTCTTCATCTTGGTGAGGAAAAAATCGACATCAAAACGGGCAGCCTGGCATATATACCGGCAGGGGTTTTCCATGCACTTGATAATAAGAGCCTGACGGAGGACTTTATATTATTGACCCTCTGGGAAGAGGCAGAACAAAACGAATTGTACCATGCCCGGATAAAGGCCTGGGGCAAATCTTTTAAAACAATAGATGAGGATTAATAGTTAAAAAATGAAAAGAATTCGAATGATCAAAGTCTGTTTCATCTCCGTTTTAGTCTGCGGGGTGATTTTGTCATCGTGCAGAAATAAACCGGATGCCATGGGAACATCCGGGGAAATGAAAATAAAATCAAAGTGGGTACAAAAACATCTGACTAATGTTAATCCCCTGTTGCCATTTTCATTTCTATACGACGGTAAAGCCTCTTCTGAACTTCTTAAAACATGGCAGAAAAAAACAGAAACGAAAAGACTGGATAAGTACCGGACTCAATATACCCACCTCTGGACCGATGATAAAACAGGTTTGGAAGTTCGGTGCGTATCAGTTGAATATTCGGATTTTTCAGCAGTAGAATGGACTGTCTACTTCAAGAATTCGGGTACCGGCAATCCCCCGGTACTGAAGGATATTCAGGGGTTGGATGCACACTTTGATAAGAATGGCGATGGTGAGTTTGTTCTGCATGGCAACAAGGGTGGCTGGCCGTACTATAACCTGCAGCTGCCGGGCGGGGGTGTGATCCTGGCTGTCGGTTGGCCCGGGCAATGGGCCAGTTCCTTCATTCGTGACGGCCAGAATGGATTACGTATTATGGCCGGCCAGGAACTTACCAATCTTTATCTTAAACCCGGAGAAGAAATCCGTGCTCCGCTGATTGCCCTCCAGTTCTGGCAGGGGACCGATGTCGCGCGGGCACAAAATCTATGGCGGTGCTGGATGATCGGGCATAACCTGCCCCGGACAGCAGACAACAAACCGCCCGTACCGATGTACATTTACTGCAGTGGTGGCTTCTTCCCGGGACTCAATGTGAGCGAAACCAGCGAGAAACAGTTTATCGACAGCCTGATCAAAGAGAAAATCAAGATCGACTACTGGTGGATGGATGCCGGCTGGTATCCTTGCGAAGGGAATTGGCCTCTCACCGGGACGTGGGAACCCGATAAGACCCGTTTTCCAACCGGGATCAAGGCAGTCAGCGATTATGCACACGCCAGGGGTATCAAATTGATCGTCTGGTTTGAACCTGAACGGGTTGGTGACAGGAACAGCTGGCTGGCCAGGAACCATCCCGGATGGTTGTTGGGAGAAAGCCTGCTGAACCTGGGAAATCCGGAAGTTCTAAAATGGGTGACCGGCCATGTGGATTCACTGATCACCGGGCAGGGAATCGACCTGTACCGCCAGGACTTTAACATAGACCCTCTGGCCTATTGGAGGAAAAATGATTCACCGGACAGGCAGGGCATCACGGAGAACCTGTACATTCAGGGTTATGTGGCTTATTGGGACGAGTTGAGACGGCGGCATCCCGGAATGCTGATTGACGCATGCTCATCCGGCGGAAGGCGCAATGACCTGGAGACGATGCGCCGGGCGGTGCCGCTGCTTCGAAGTGATTACCAGGCCTTTGACGGAAATTTCGCATTCGCTGTCGGAAATCAGGGGCATACCAATGGGCTGTCAAACTGGTTCCCGTTTTATGGTCAGGGGGTCTATCAAAATGATCAGAATATGTCATACTATGTCCGGAGTCATATGAGCCCCAGCTTTGGCATCTGTGTCGATGTCCGCAAACCGGGCATCGACTGGAACGAGTACCGGCGTCTGGCGGATCAATGGCGGAAGGTGGCGGATTGTATGCTGGGCGACTATTATCCGCTGACCCCCTACAGCCTGCAACCCGACCAATGGATCGCCTGGCAGTTCAACCGTCCCGGGCAGGGCGATGGAATGATCCAGGCATTCCGGCGCGACAGCTGCGCAGAGCCGGCAAAAACCTTTCGCCTCACCAACCTGAATCCCGCTGCGCAATATGAGGTCACGAACTTTGATAGGGACGGACCAACCAAATTGTCAGGCAAAGAACTTATGGATAAGGGACTTGCTATTGAGATCAAACACAAACCTGATGCGGCGGTCATTTCATATACAGAAATAAGGTGATGCTCGTCACGGACAATCATAAATTTCTAATGGATAAATTGGATAAAATCTCATTTGACTTGAAAAATTCATTTTTCTATCTGGCAATTGTTTTTTTATTGGCAACAATGCTATTTTGTTCTTGTAATAAGGTCAATGAACCTGCGATACAGACCATCGACCTCACCGGGCCGGTGAGCAAAGAGGTTTTTAAACTCTCTGATATTGCGACTGACATTGAATACGTGCCCCTGGAATCCATCGCAGAAAGCTTTATCCAACAGGTCAATTTCTTTTCGGTAACGGATTATCATATACTGATCTGGGACAGATTTAGCCAGGACGAGAAGGTCCTCCTTTTCGACCGGCAGGGGAAATTTCTCCGGCCGATATCCCGTATGGGTAAAGGCCCGGGTGAGTATCTCGGTATCAGACAGGTATCCTTTTCCGGTGATAAGAACTCCATTCTGATCCTGGCAGCCAATGTGCTGTATAAATTCAACCTGGAAGGGATTCTGCTGGAAACCATCAAACTGGAGAACTGGCCATCCGGTTTTGCCGAGCTTGGTGAAAAATACCTGGTAGCCTACTCATTTCCTTCGAATCTTCGCAACGGGAACTTTTCCTTTAACCTGATCAATCATGAGGGGAAAACTGAAAGACAGCTCTTTCATCTGTCGGAAAGCAGGTTCAATACCAACGGGAACCTGAATATTTACGGCCCCCGCCGGTTCCATGACACTCTCTCTTTTTACACACGACGGATGGATACCATTTACGGAATCGACCCTGATTTCCGGATCTGGCCCAGGTTTGTCTTTAAACAGAACAACTGGTCGGTGGAAAAGCAGGTTCCCGGCCAAC
>JAPLDV010000834.1 GCA_026391235.1 Bacteroidia bacterium
GACGCGGAAGACAAAAGACGTGACGCGTGACGCGTGACGCGTGACGCGGAAGAGGGAAGACTTTACGCGTGACGCGTGACGCGGACGATTGAAAAAAAAGTTCATTGATATTTCCATTTGGAGGGTTAATATGCGACTATACTATAAAACTCATTACTATGATACACAAAAATATGGATGTTTGGAAACTGTCAATGGATTTTGTTACCAATATTTACGGAATAACTGTAAAATTTCCGGCAGAAGAGAGATTCGGGCTGGCCCAGCAGATGCGAAGAGCTGCTGTTTCAATTCCTTCCAATATCGCGGAAGGTGCGGCAAGAAAATCGCCGAATGAATTTGTTCAATTCCTTCATATCGCCCTGGGATCCCTTGCAGAATTGGAAACTCAGATGATCCTCTGCGAAAGGTTGGGATTTAACAAAATCGATTTGTCAACAGATTACGACAACCTCAACCGCATCAGAAAAATGCTGATTGGCCTAATTCGCTACAAAAAAGGCTAGCCTCCCGTCTTCCGCGTCACGTGTCACGATTCCTGTTTTCCGCGTCACGATTTCTTGCATCGCGGCGAACTGGTACTCCATGCTCTGCAGAAGCTTAAACTGCGCCCTCGCCCGCTGCAGATTATGATGTTCATGCTTGATCTTAAAGTAGTTATCCCCATCTACATAATCGGTCAAAAAGCGGACCCCTATGATGTACGGAAAAAGTTTGCCGGCCAGCGGCAGATATTCCAGTTCAACCGGAGTAAGGGTGTGGCGGGTTTCCTGTAAAAATCCTTTGGTATAAGCTTCAAACAGGCGGATATCCATTTCCACCTTCGACAGGTCGGGATCATCCTCAGCACCAGTGTTAGTAGATGTACGGATACTATCACCGTAATCATAGTGCACATATCCCGGCATAACCGTATCCAGATCAATCACGCACAGCCCTTTATCGTTCTTATCGAGCAGTACGTTATTGAATTTTGTATCGTTGTGGGTTATGCGTTGCGGGATCAGCCCCTGCTGACCCAGGTGAAGTATCGTACCCATTTCCTCAGACCGTTCCCAGACAAATGCGGCTTCATCTGCCACCTTGGAAGCGCGGCCAACAGGATCTTTTTCAATAGTTTTCCGCAAAGTTTCCAGGCGCAGGTCGATGTTATGGAAATTTGGGATGGTCTCATGCAGGGGGCCACCCGGCAGATCGGCAATCATCGATTGGAAATTACCGAACATCCTGCCGCCTTCAAAAGCTTTTTCGGGTGTATCCACGACATCATAACTCCGGTTATCCTCGATAAAAATGTACATTCTCCAATAATTTCCATCAGGATCCTGGTAAAACGATTTGCCGTCGACAGTTGGTATCAGGGTCAGTCCCTGGCGGTTTGGATCCGCACCCGCTATATTTTCCAGTTTCATCCGGATATGCCTTGTCACCCGGTCGATATTATCCATCAATCCGGGTACATTCTTGAAAATCTTGTGATTGATCCTTTGCAGGATGTAATTATGGCACCCGAGCTCAGCCGTTTCAACCTTGTAGGTATCGTTTATATGGCCGCTGCCATAAGGTAGCACTGAAAGGATTGTTCCCCCGGTGGAGAAGTGCTTTGTGATAGATTGCTGGTTATTCATGCTTTTGAATATTAGTTTAGTTATCTGGTAAATATGCTCCCTTCGGTCGCTAATTATGCTCCGCTAATTATGCTCGCTGCGCTCGCTAATTATGGGCTACGCCCTAATTATTAATTAGCGACCGCAGGGAGCATATTTAGCCGACCGCAGGGAGGCATAATTAGCGACCGCAGCGAGCATAGTTATCTCATCATCATCATCGGTGTTGCCATGGAGGCCAGGCTGGCAGCGGGCACCGGCTGTTTTTCGATTCCCATTCCCGACCAGCTTACCAATAGTGATTTTGTACCGCCCGCATCGAAATACCTAAGCTCATACATGTGCCAGCCTTTACCGAGGGCAGTTTCGCCGGATTTCTCCGATGCGCCATGCTCACCATCATGGTTAACCACCAACCGGTCGCCAAATGAAAGCGTTGATCCGTCGTTGGATCTTAGATAAAACCGGTAAACGCCGGGCTTTTCGATCTTGATATATCCTATCATAATCAGGCCGAAAGGCTTATCAGGCAGCGGATCCGGCAAACCAAATGCTGTCATCACCCCGCGCGAGGCGGATTTCTGAGAATCCAGCTCTTTGGTATTGCTAAAAATTCCGTTAAATAATTCATAATCAACACCTGCTGTGACTATAGGTGACAATTGCATTCCCAAAAGCATCTCCTG
>JAPLDV010000151.1 GCA_026391235.1 Bacteroidia bacterium
CTCCGTGGTTATTGTATCTTAAAGCTCAACACTTCCCTCGAAGACCTTCACCGCCGGCCCTTCCAGCCAGACATCAGTAAACCGGTTTTTGCCCACGTGCTTAAATGATATCTTCAACCGGCCACCCAAGGCGACACAATCATATTCTGAAAATCCGGAATTGAACGTCCATTCCGCAGCTATTGCAGAGGCCACATTTCCTGTTCCGCAGGCGAGTGTTTCACCTTCCACCCCGCGCTCATAGGTGCGGACATGTAAAGTCTGACCATTAATTTTTACAAAATTAACATTGGTGCCGGCAGGTGAAAATTGATCCAGGCTGCGGAGGGTTTTGCCGGCAGTATTTACATCAATTGAATCAAAGTCATTAACAAATACCACCAAGTGAGGAACTCCGGTATTTAGCCAGACAGCATTTTCAGTTTCCAAAGGTTCTAATGCCAGAATATTTACAAGTTGAATATCGTTTACATCGGTCATCCTTAATCTGATCAGATCCTCCCGGATGACTTCAGCCTCATGGGGGCCATCGGTTGTATTAAAAGTGGTTTTTTTGCTGAATATTCCTGATTGTGAGGCCATCGCGGCGATGCATCGTCCACCGTTTCCGCACATTTCAGCCGGATAGCCATCGGAATTGTAAAAGATCATTTCAAAATCGAAATCTTTTGATGGACCGATCAGCATGAGCCCGTCGGCCCCTATGCCAAAATGACGGTCGCATAACCTATTGATTATATTATGGTTAAGGGTAGGAACCTGTTTTTTTCGATTGTCTAAAATGATAAAGTCGTTACCTGCTCCCTGCCACTTCTGGAAACGTATGGTATTCATAATGTTAACAACTGTTAAGGAAATCCAACGATAGAATTAAGTTTTGTTAAACTTATGCATGTTAATGCAACTCTTGACGATATTTGAACGTTTTACGAATTGAAAGGCACAATATTTGAAAACCTGGCAAAGTGAGACAAATTTAATGGACAATACAAAATTGTTGAAATTATGAATTCAAAAAGATTTTTTGGGACCTTGCTGGTAGCTATTATCGGCAGTTTGATCGGAATAGGAATCTATTCGCGGTTTGATCATTCCAAAACGGTCATCGTACAGAAGAGCGAGCAAACCCCTGTTACTTATACAGGCTTACCGGCCTCCACTTTTGCTGCCCCTGATTTCAGGCTGGCGGCTGAGAAATCCGTTCACGCAGTAGTTCACGTAAAAACAGTCAGCCAGGTCAAGCAGTACGGTTATGATAACTTTCAGGATTATTTCTTTGGTAATCCCCGGTCATTCAACCGTGAGCAAACCGGATATGGTTCCGGTGTCATCATTGATGCCGAAGGGCATATCGTTACCAATAATCATGTGATCGAAGGATCCAACAGCATCGAGGTTACCCTGAATGATGGCCGGGTTGTTAAGGCCTCTATCGTCGGACGGGATCCTCAGACGGATGTCGCGGTTATCAAGGTAAAAGCGGATGATCTTCAATTCCTGACCTTTGGTAATTCAAATGAGCTACAGGTTGGCGACTGGGTCCTCGCCGTAGGAAACCCGTTTAACCTGACCTCGACCGTAACTGCTGGTATTGTCAGTGCCAAAGGCCGTAACATCGGAATTATCGGCGGTGCCGGATCCAATAATCCATTCGACAGGCAAAGCCAGAACCAGCCCCGGGCAAGCATCGAATCCTTTATCCAGACCGATGCAGCTGTAAATCCCGGAAACAGCGGAGGTGCGCTGGTTAACCTGCAGGGTGAACTGGTTGGCATCAACACCGCCATAGCATCCCAGACAGGATCTTATTCAGGATATTCCTTTGCCATCCCGGTTTCCATCGCTCGCAAGGCAGTCAGCGATATCATTGAATTTGGTGAGGTCCAGCGCGTTGTTATCGGTATCCAGGGAAAGACTGTTGATCCTGAATCAGTTGACGATCATAATCTTAGAGTAAACAAGGGAGTATATGTCGAGGATCTGACGCAGGATGGCGGCGCCCTAAAGGCAGGTCTGAAATCCGGTGACGTCATCACTGCCCTGGACGAAACAAAGGTTAACTCCATGGGAGACCTTCAGGAGCAGCTCGCCCCCCACCGGCCGGGTGATAAGGTTACTGTAACCGTTGACCGCAAAGGGCAGGAGAAAGAATTCTCCATCATCCTGAAAACTCCTTCCGGAGAGACTAAAACTGTCGGATCCTCTGAATTCTGGGCTTACCTCGGAGCCGATCTGGAAAAAGTGAGTGATAAGGATCTCGAGAAGTTGAATATTGAAGGAGGAGTTCGGGTTACCAAAATCCATGATGGGAAATTTAAAACTGCCGGGATTCCTGAAGGTTTTGTGATCACCTATATCAACCGAGCTCCGGTTCAGGATGTGCAGGATGTCAGATCTTTCATTGAGCGTATCAGCGGCGGTGTTTTCATTGAAGGCATTGGTCCTGATGGCAAGGATGACTACTATTTCCGGAAATAGGATCTGAAAAATATGACCTGGGCTGCCGGAAATCTTCCGGCAGCCATTGTTTTTACCAGTATGCAAATTGGTTTGAAACCTTTTTGGATATTAGACGTTAAAGGTCTAACTTTGCGCACATTTTTTTCCAGAAAATCATTCTATGAGGCAACTTAAAATCACTAAGTCCATTACCAATCGTGAGAGTGCATCGCTTGATAAATATCTGCAGGAAATTGGTAAGGAAGAGCTTATTACGGTTGAAGAAGAAGTTGAATTGGCACAACGGATCAAGAAGGGTGACCAAAAAGCGTTAGAAAAGCTCACCAAAGCCAATCTCCGGTTTGTTGTATCAGTGGCCAAGCAATATCAAAATCAGGGATTAAGTTTACCGGATCTTATCAACGAAGGAAATCTCGGATTAATTAAAGCAGCCGAAAAGTTTGACGAAACCCGGGGATTCAAATTCATCTCTTATGCTGTATGGTGGATTCGACAATCCATCCTTCAGGCTCTTGCCGAGCAATCACGTATCGTTCGGCTTCCGCTGAACCAGGTTGGGTCATTGAATAAAATCAACAAAGCTTACTCCCGTTTCGAGCAGGAAAATGAAAGAAAACCATCGGCCGAGGAACTATCCATTGTGCTGGATCTACCGGCTGAGAAGATTTCAGATACACTCCGGGTATCGGGCCGGCATATTTCAGTTGATGCTCCTTTTGTTGAGGGGGAGGCAAATTCCCTGCTTGATGTCCTGATCAATGATGATTCGCCGAATGCCGATCATGTTCTTATAAATGAGTCGCTCAGCAAGGAGATAGATCGTTCCCTGCAAACCCTTACGGAACGCGAGCAGGATATAATCAAGCTATTCTTTGGTATCGGTTGTTCTGAAATGACCCTTGAGGAAATCGGAGAAAAATTCGGGCTAACCCGTGAGCGCGTCCGTCAGATCAAGGAAAAGGCCATCCGCCGGTTGAGACATACTTCGCGAAGTAAGCTGCTCAAGACTTATTTGGGATAAGAAACATCCTCCTCTCACGCTCCCTTAATCTTCCGCTCTATTGCGTACATCTCATCACGCAATCGTGCAGCTTCGATAAAATCAAGATCTGCTGCAGCCTTTTTCATCATGGCTTTCGTTTGCGTCAGCAAGGATTCCAATGCTGATTTATCCATGTACCTGACGATGGGGTCAGCAGCGATATCTGCCTTCTCTCTTTCAAAATAAGCTTTCTTGCCGGGCTTGCCCTTGAGCTCAGCAATTCCTTCCCGCTGGGCCTTGATAATCTGCTGCGGGGTAATGTCGTTCAACTCGTTGTATCTCAGTTGCTTTTCCCGGCGACGGTTGGTTTCATCAATTGCCCGATTCATACTTTGCGTAATTTTATCGGCATACATGATAACCAGCCCGTTCAGATTTCGTGCCGCACGCCCTGCAGTCTGGGTCAAACTAACCTCCGAACGCAGAAATCCTTCCTTGTCGGCATCAAGTATGGCTACCAAAGATACCTCAGGCAGGTCTAATCCTTCACGTAACAGGTTTACCCCGATCAACACATCAAAAACACCTGTTCGCAATCCGGCTATTATTTCTACACGCTCAAGGGTTTCTACGTCACTATGAATATACCGGCACCTGATGTTGATTTTACTCAGATATTTGGTAAGTTCCTCAGCCATTCTTTTCGTAAGGGTGGTGACTAAAACCCTCTCATTCATTTTAACACGTAAACGGATCTCGCCAAGCAGGTTGTCGATCTGGTTTCCTGAAGGTCTCACCTCAACAACCGGATCTGGCAGACCGGTAGGCCGGATAACCTGTTCAACCACAATTCCTTCAGATTTTTCCAGTTCATACGGTGCAGGGGTGGCCGACATAAAGATGGTTTGCAGGGTTAGTGCTTCCCATTCATCGAATTTCAGCGGACGGTTATCCATGGCTGCCGGCAAGCGGAAACCGTATTCCACGAGATTTTGTTTCCGTGAACGATCCCCACCGTACATAGCGCGGATTTGCGGTATGGTTACATGACTTTCATCCACAACCATCAGGAAATCCGTGGGGAAATAGTCGAGCAGGCAGAACGGGCGTGTGCCGGGTGCACGTCCATCGAAATACCGGGAGTAATTTTCGATGCCCGAGCAGTGCCCCAATTCCCTGATCATTTCAAGGTCAAACGTGGTTCTCTCTTCCAAACGCTTGGCTTCCAGATGTTTACCGATTTCATGAAAAAAGGCTGTCTGCAGTACCATGTCGTCCTGGATCTGGTGAATGGCAGTTTTGATTCTCTCTTTGGTTGTCACGAAGATAGTGGCCGGGTAGATGGTCAGGGCATCTGGTTTATCTTTTGAGTATCCTGATATTGGGTCGATTATCTCCAGACTTTCAATTTCATCACCCCAGAAAATCACCCTGTAAGCTACGTCACCGTAAGCAATGTGAATGTCAATGGTATCTCCCCGGACCCTGAAGTGCCCGTGACCGAACTCCACCTCATTGCGGCTGTATAAACTGTCGACCAGCATTCTAAGAAATTTGTTCCTTGAAAGGGTCTGGCCTTTTTGAATCGTGATAGTATTCTTGTGAAAATCATCGGGATTACCCATTCCAAATATGCAACTTACTGAAGCAACAACAATTACATCCTTTCTGCCTGATAACAGGGAAGAGGTGGCACTCAGCCGGAGCTTTTCGATTTCATCGTTTATAGCCAGATCTTTCTCGATGTATGTATCGCTGATCGGCAAGTATGCTTCCGGCTGATAATAATCATAGTAGGAGATGAAAAATTCAACCGCATTTTCCGGAAAGAATGCCTTGAACTCCGAGTACAGTTGAGCTGCCAGGGTTTTGTTGTGGCTAAGAACAAGGGTAGGGCGCTGAACTTGCTGAATGACATTGGCAATAGTAAAGGTTTTTCCTGAACCGGTAACTCCAAGCAGTGTTTGATAAGGCATTGAACTATTTAAGCCTTCAACCAGCTGGCGGATTGCTTCGGGCTGATCACCGGTAGGGATGAACTCGGAGGTAAGGTTGAAATCCATGAGAGAGGTTAGTTGGGGCGATCCTGCTGTCGCCCGGGTTATCGGTTATCGGTTTGGGTTTTGATTTTTGAGGTTTGGAGCTTATTTGTTATTTGTCTTTTGTTATTTGTTGTTTGTTGTTTGTTATTGGTGGTGCATAATGTTGGAGGGGGGGCGTTCGTGGTTCAGTTCGTTGGCCATGAA
>JAPLDV010000393.1 GCA_026391235.1 Bacteroidia bacterium
ATTATTTGCCGTTTTTGTTTTAAAAAGCAGGAAAGAAAAATATTATTATTAAGAGAATCATATTTACCTTTATTCTGAGAGCTGTATGCGCGGGGCTATATAAGAATGTTAAAGTAAGTAAGGTTTTGTTTGTAAAGAATTAGGTAAGTCGGAATTGGGAACCAAAAGAGGTCGCTTTATTCAAGAGTATCGCCCTTAAGCATGTTCTTCATGTGGACATAAGTTAATTCTTTTGGGGGTATCTACCTACCAGTCGCACGACACGTGATAGGCTGATTTTAATGTGGTAAAGATTATTTCGCAGCGGTTTCTTCCTTAAAAATAGTTAACATACAAAGAAGAATTATTTATTAATAATTTTATCTTTTTACTTCAGATTGTTTATATTTTACGATTGATTAGTATTAGTTTACCGGTAGGGTAATATAATTATATTTATTAAAAATTATTATACAGAAAAAATAGATAATACAAAAAGAAACATCAAATAATTAGTTAAGAAATTTATAATAATGACAACCAGGAGGAAAAGAGGGATATTAGCAAAAAATGATGAAGTAATTAATTGTAGGTTTTTAAAATTAAATTTTTGAGATGGATAGTTTATAAATTAAATATCTTTAATAATCAAAGCAATTTTTTTAAGATCGTTGGCAAAAAATAAAGATTGTCAAAAGCTAGATAATTTTTTAGAGTTTAAAATTATTTAAAAAACGTAGGAGTTAACTACGTTTTTTGTTTAATTATTTTTTTAATAACCGTTATCCTAAATAAACTTTTCCCTTGGATTCAATCTTTCTGAGAAAGAGTTCAACATCATCTGCTTTATAAACCCTATAATTGTTTATTGGGTTACGGAGAGCCCTTAGTCTTCCGGATTTATCCCAATTTCTTAAGGTTAGGGGAGTAACAGCGAGAAGGCTGGCCACTTCTTTAACCTTAAGATATTTCTTTATGTAAGGTATTTGTATATGATGAAGTCTTGTCGGTATTTTTTTCATAAATATTGGCTTATTAATGTTTAATAATCTTTTTTAACTTAAAACCTTAATAAAACCTACAATTTAATTTTAACTCTTCTGACTATGGTGTCAATGTGGAAAACTGAAAAGGGAGAAAAGTTGGTTTTACGCTTCTGATCCCCAGATAGTCCGTTTCTTAGCGATTTATAATTTTTTGATTTTTTTACATTCCAAGGGCCAAAAATCACTACCTTGACCCCAATTTAGTGTTTTTTGGGTTTTCCACAGATTGACATGGTGTTATTTGTGCTAAAATGAAGAAATCTCGCCAGTCGATATGTTTACAATAATAAGCAGAAATTATATTACCCTCAATAGGGCAGCAAAGATCTCTGGATATGCGCCTGATTATATTAGCTTTTTGATTCGTTCAAGAAAAATTAAGGGGAAGAAAATTCCAGGGAAAATGTCCTGGGTAATTCCCAAAAATGAGATAATAAAATACGGTTTAAAAAATAAAAATATCGCAAAGCGATATTCTTCTTTTTTATTGGACGAGAAATGCTTGACTTTAAAAGAAGCTGCCGCGTTCTCTGGCTACTCTTCCGACCATCTGGGTCATTTAATAAGAGGAGGAAAAATAAGAGGAAAAAAATTATTTTCAGGAATTTCTTGGGTAACGACAGTGGAGTCCCTTGAGAGCTACAGAAAATCAGCGCATCATATTAAATTAGTTATAGAAAATAAAAAAATAAAAGATCAAAAAAATAATTTATCAGATTCTTTTTTAGGTACTAAAAAGACAATAAACTTTTTTAAATTTTTCTCTTTAAGAGCCCCCAAGAGAGGGGTTGCAGTTGCAGTTTTATTTTTAATTATTTTTAGCGGATTAGTTGCGAGAGCTTTTACATCAAAGAATCAAATCCAAGTTGCGGAAATTTATTCAGCGCAAACTATTGGTAATTGGCAAAATCCTCAAAACGTTCAGGGGCCGCCAAGTGTTTTGCCAACGGGAAACATTGATTCTTTTTCTGAAACAAATTCTGCGGTTTACAAAAACGGAGCCGTTGATTTGATTGTTCGAAGTTTTCAGCAAACTGAAACACAACAAATTGAAGAGCAGTCAAAAGAGGATAGCATAGACCAAGAAACAGAATTAGTTACAGAAATTATTGATGAAGAACAAGCAACGAACACTATAGAAATAATCACAGGATCCCCTGACGAGAAAGTAAACAATTCAAAACAGGAAGATGTTATTACGGAAGCCACAACAACGGAAGCTGTTCAATTGGAACAGAGCATAATGTCAGAAGAAGCAACTTCTGTTGAAACAGTAATACCTGAGACAGAAACAATTTATAATCAAACCGAAACCACAACAATTGAGACGGCGGAACCTCTTTCCTTTCTTGAACAAGTCGGAAAGTTTTTTGGAGGAGGAATCGTAAAAGCCAAACAAACCCCGAGCTTTGAAGAGCTTACCAAGAAAGAATTCAAGAGCGCAAAAATTAAATTTTCCTTTGCCATTTTTGAAAAGAAACCCGACGATGTTTTGATAATCGATCCGCAAACAATCGATGGTGAGCAGGCGACAAATACCGGAGCAGAAATCAATGGTGAAAACGCTCCAGAAATAATAAATTTTTTTGGAAAGATTAAAAACTTATTTGCTTTTTTAACAAATAAAATAAATGAAATAACAGATGCCTTAGTGTCTAAAATGGTTTTGATAGCAAAGGCTGAAGAAGGAACATCAACAATATCCGGCATCGAACCTTTCGCGATGGAACAGGCAACCACAGAGGCTTCAGTGTTAATTATTGAAGAAAGTGTCACAGAGGAAGAAGCTACAAGTACAGAAGCAATAAATATTGAAAAAGAAACTTCAACAGATGCCACAACAACAGAATTCATGGAAAACAGTTCAGTTGCGACAACTACTATTAATGAGGGAACGACAACTGCGGTAACGGAAACGGAAGAAACAGAAGAATCATTATCAAGCGTTGATGCAAAAATTAGAGTTCTCTGGTCCTTGGACGGAGAGAATTGGCAAATATTATATGTCATTTCTTCTTATCCCTTATCCAATTCTTTAAATAATTTATCAGAATCAGATCAGCTCGGAGATTACTTTTCTTTTGCCGCCCCGTTTTTAAAAAACTGGGATGATGTAAAAAACCTTCAAATAAAATTTGAAGGAATAGTGGGCGGAGAAACCAAATTTACCGCATTTTTGGACAGCGTTTGGGTGGAAGCCGAGTATCAGGAAGAAGAAGAAAAAGGAGAGTTCGAGCTAAGACCCGTTAAAAAAGACTGGCGCGCAGACGAGACTCCGGAGTTTGATGTAATACCAAAAGGAGAAGATCTAGAAAAAAATATTGTTGAAAAATTTATTGAAAGCGCTTCCTCGATCTTTAAAGAGGAGCCAAAGGTTGGGGCAAACCTAATTAATCCCGACAAGAAAGAGAAATCGCTCCATCGGGGAATAGACTTTAGTCATGAAACCCATTCTCCGACCAAGATAAAGATTTTCCGGCAGGAAGGGTTTGTCCCCGGACTCCATAAATTAGAAATAAATTACGAAAAAGACGGTAAAACTTATTATTTGGAGCAGGAATTCACCTGGGGAGTTTTGGCAATCAATACAAATAAATCAATTTATCTTCCCGGAGAAACCGCTTATCTGCAGATGGCAGCGCTAAAAGACGACGGCCATACTCTTTGCTATGCAAATTTAAAACTGGAAATCATTTTACCCAACGGCAGCAGCACGTTTCCTGAAATTAAGAATTCAGGCTCTTGCGGACCGGATAACGTAACCGATAAGCCCGATTATTTTTCCTATCAGGAGGTTGGTGAAACAGGAATATATCAAATGAAGCTGACCAACCTTGACAACGGGTATGAAATATCTGACAGCTTTGAAGCCAGAGAGTCGGTTCCTTTTGACATAGAAAGAATCGGCCCAACCAGAATTTATCCTCCTGCCAAGTACGAAATTAAATTAAAGATAAAGCTGAACCAAGATTTCAAAGGAGAAATTAAAGAAACAGTGCCAGATTCTTTTGCGATTGAAATAGAGAATGACGAGTACCAGATGCAAAGCGCGACCAGCGGAGAAAAGATGATAAGCTGGAGCGTTGATTGGAAAGCGGGGGAGGAACACGAATTAAAATATCAATTTGATGCGCCTGATATCAGCCCATATATGCACCTGCTGGGGCCCTTGTCTTTTGAAAATAATGATGAAAGTCTTATGGGGGGGATTATAAAAAAAGTAAAAGAAACCTTCGGCTCAGAAAACTCCGAATTTAGCGAGGCAAGATACTGGCAGATTGCTTCCGATGCGGCAACTACACGAATTTTTGTAACATCCACTGCGGCGACAACGTGGACGGTCCCGGCCGGTTGGAATTCCGCGAGCAACACTATTGAGGTTATTGGCGGTGCCGGCAGCGGAGGTGATCCAGTGTCTGGCGGAGGCTCTGGAGGAGGTGGAGGCGGCGCATACTCAAAAATAATAAACTTAGTTCTTACATCGAACGCAACCGTTACGATTCAGGTCGGTTTGGGCGGGGCCGCTCCTGGAAACGGCGTCGCAGGAAAAGCCGGAAGGGACACTTTTTTCAATCGGACTTCGGGAAGTGCGACATCTTGCACGGCAGGAACAATGTCAATATGCGCAAAAGGCGGCAACGGAGGCACAATAGTGGGTACAGCCGGAACCATTGCGGCAGGAGGCGCTGGCGGGACAACTACATCAAGTATAGGATCAACCACATATGCCGGCGGAAATGGTGGAGCAGGGCATGCTACCGCTGATTCAGGAGGCGCAGGAGGAGGAGCAGGCGCTCCGGGTGGCGCAGGTAAAATTGGAGGGAATTCTTACGATGGCGATCCTTTAACTACCGATGGCGCCGGAGGAGGAGGCGGCGCAGGCGGCGCTTCTTCCACGGCGGGCGTAGTTACAGCGGGAGGAACAGGAGGCGCCGGTGGAAAAGGGCCCACGAACCAGGCAGGAGGAACAGGCGGATCAGGCGGCAACGGTGGCGATGGTTCAAATGGAAGCGGAGGAGGCGGATCGGATAACTCCGCAGGAGCCAATCCTAACGGAGGAGGTGGCGGCGCCGGCCAGGAATGGCAATCTAGTGGGCCATATTATGGCGCTGGTGGAGGCGCCGGCGGCGGCAGTAATTCCAATACGGGGGGCAATGGCGGGCTATACGGCGGAGGAGGAGGCGGCGGTGAAACTGCTGGCGGAACCGGCGGCCAGGGAATAATTGTTATCACTTACACACCTCTTGATGTAATTTCCGGCACGGTTTTTACTGATGAAGGATATACGTCTTCAACAGCCGGCTCGATTGTAAGTCTGGCAATCAACGGGACTAAGGTTGCTTCAACCACAGCATCAGCCGCTAACGGCTCTTATTCAATTTATCCCACCTCAACGCCGGCCGCAGGTACCGCCATCCATGTTTATTTGGATAATTCTTCGGAAAAAGGGGTGACAGTAACAAGGCATTCAGGCTCAGGGGATTTAACCGGACTTGATATTTATAAAGACCACATTATCGTCCGCGATGAAAATTCGGGGCCGATTACCATTGCTGATTTGGACAAATATGATTCCGGTCAAGACCCCGATATTTTATATCTTGCGTCTTCCACCGCAGGCACCCTTACAGCTTCTTCCACTTCTGATTTTTTTGTCTGGCAAGGAGACACTTTCGGAAATTACGTAACATCGGGAGTCGCGGCCACCACATCTTTTGCCGATTTAGACATCAGAGGAACATTTACAGCTTCATCCTCTCAAGTCATATCAGTGTCCGGCAAATGGGACGCAACAACCACCGCTGTTTTTAATTCCGCAAGCTCTACCGTCCTTTTTACTTCCACTCTGGCGACCACGACCATCAGAACCGACGGTTATCCTTTCTACAATCTGACTTTTAACGGTTCAGGAGGAGTTTGGACATTCCAGGATGCAGCTACTACCACAAATGATTTAACGATAACCGCAGGAACAGCATCAAGTTCATATGATATGTATGTCTATGGAGGAGATGTTACAGGCAATGGAATCCTTAATTGGACAGGAGGAACTTTCATGCTGGATGGTACGGGGTATTTCGGAGGTGCCAGTCCCTGGACTTTCAATAATTTAACCGTTGGATCCGGATCAGGAGAGACGACAATTGAAACATTTTCTACTGCTGGGACAAGTACGTGGGCTGCGCCTGCAGATGTAAATGAAGTCGATTTCCTTATCGTTGCCGGCGGCGGAGGCGGAGGAGCCGGTGCGTCTGGATCTTTAAGCGGCGGCGGCGGCGGCGGGGCCGGTGGTTTGATTGCTGGTAATACGAAAATAACTCCCGAACAAACATATGATATTGTTATTGGCGCCGGCGGGGCTGGTGGCGTTTTTGATAACCCATGTCAACCGGGTGGGTCTGGGTCAGACTCAAGTTTTGATGAGGAAGTTGCTGTTGGCGGCGGCGGGGGAGGGGCACAAGCAGCCGGCACCGGTAAAAATGGCGGGTCTGGCGGAGGGGCTGGCGCATATTCTAATACCGGGGGTCAGGGTACCACCACCCAGGGAAATGATGGAGGCTCGTCAGTAGAGTATTCTATCGGAGCCGGCGGCGGCGGCGGGGCAAGTGAGTTAGGAGCGGACACTCCCAATGTTAACGATGGAGGCAATGGGGGAGATGGCGTTCCATCAGATATATCTGGGTCTGCTTTATATTCTGCCGGCGGCGGCGGCGGCGGCGGTAGATTAGATTATACAGCCGGAGACGGGGGTCTCGGAGGCGGCGGGGCCGGATCCGATTCTGCAAGCGCTCCCACAGCAGGTACAGATGGACTGGGGGGCGGCGGAGGAGGGCATCGGGGTGGAAGTGGGGCAATTGGCGGTTCCGGCGTTGTAATTATTCGGTATGCTTTACCTGGCACAATAACCGCCACAAGCACGGCCACCACCACGATCTCAGGCGTTTTAACCATTGCCTCAAATCAAACATTAAATGCCGGCCAAAAGCCATGGGTATTGTCGGGCAGCGGCACTCCTTTTATGGTAAATGGAACCTTTAATTCTGCCACCTCAACTTTTTATTATACAAGCGTAAGCAACACCACTTCTACCGCAACCACTTATTACAATCTTAATCTGGCGCCTTCCGGATCAGGTTCTCCAACATATAATTTAGGATCAGGTGATTTTGTCGTCAATAATAATTTAATTATAATTACAGAAGGAGGAGGCGGCGCTGATGATTCTTGTGTTTCTGGCGGGGGTCTAACCTGTACAACGACATATGCCGGAGCATATACTATTAATAAATTTACTACTGACAACTCTACGGCCACCGCTTCAACCACTTGGACAGTGCCCAGTGGTGTAACTCAAGTGGAGTACCTTGTGATTGGAGGCGGAGGCGGCGGCGGTGGATATGGGGGAGGAGGCGGAGGCGGCGGCGGTTTCATAACCGGAATAACCAATGTTGCCGGATCAGTTCTTGTCCAAGTCGGAGGAGGCGGACTTGGAGGATATAATGCAATTTCACAAAATGCTTCAAGCGGCAAAGACTCAATTTTTGCAACAACCACCTCAACAGGCGGTGGTTTTGGGGGATATTACAATAGTATAAGTCCTGAAACTGGAGGTTCTGGAGGAGGCGGAGTTGGCTTAAGTCGGGCTGGAGCAGCGTCATCGCCCGTTACCTCACCCGTTCAAGGGTATAAGGGCGGTGATAGTTTAGGAGAGGGCGCTGGAGGCGGAGGCGGCGCTGGCCAGGAAGGTTATCCGAGCGATGCAAACCCCAGCTATAACGCTGGCGCAGGAGGTTCTGGGCGTTCATCAAGTATTACGGGCGCATCTACAACATATGCCGGCGGAGGCGGAGGCGGAGGCTATTCTGGTGGTTCTAACGGCGCAGGAGGCGCGGGAGGAGGCGGAGCAGGAGGAGCATTAAATCACGGCACTAATGGCTTGGGAGGAGGAGGGGGGGGCAGTTACTCTACTGACGGCGGCGGCAACGGCGGAGCCGGCGTTGTAATTATTCGGTATCTTGCCCCTTCGCAAGTGACAGTTACAGCCGAAACCAATAATCCGACATTAGATATTAACGGCAATATTGCCATTTCCGCCTCTTCCACTTTCATTGCTCCAAACTCTGCTTCTTTCACAATTTCCGGCAACTGGGCCAACACCGGAACGTTTACCCATTCATCGGGAACCACCACTTTTGACGGAAGCGGCACTTCAACCCTCTCCGGAGCCACCACTTTCTATAACTTCAATTCCATAACTCCGAGCAAGACATTGGTGTTTGCAACCGGGACTTCAGCCTCAACCACCGTTGCAGGAACTTTTACATTGAACGGACAAGCCACCACCACCAAGATAAAGCTTCTCTCAACCCAGTCCGGATCATATTGCTACCTTAATGCCTTAGCAACTACCAGCGTTGATTATGTTGACGTCAAAGACAATAACGCCACGGGAAGCGCCAGCGTCATAATTGCCAGCAATTCTACCGATTCAGGCAATAATGTTAAATGGAGTTTCACAAGTCTCACCGTCTCCGGCACCATATATTCAAACGAAGGAACAACCATAATTACCCCAAGCCCGACAATATCCCTTATCAAGAACAGCACTTTCTACGCCTCAACCACTGCCACTGGAACCGGAGTCTATGCTTTCTCAAGCGTCTCGGCTTCAGCCAACGATACCCTGACCGCTTACCTAGACGGAACTTCCACCAAAGGAGCGGTTGTCACAATAACCAACGGAACAACCAGCATCTCTGACTTTGACATCTATGCAGACCACGTAATAGTGAGAGACGACAATACCAGGTCAGGGCTGACCGTATCCAATATGTCCGGCTGGGACAAGGACAATGATGCGGACATTCTCTTTGACGCCTCATCCACCTTAAATGTATATTCTTCAAATGAACTGTATATATGGCCTACAATAGCAGGTAAGTTCAAACCCGGAGCAAACGTATCAACCCATGACTTAAAGATTGCTTCCTCCAGTTCTTCATATTACGCTTCTTCCACCCAAGCCATCACCGTTTCCGGATCTTACTCAAACAATGGAACATTCAATTCAGCTTCTTCCACCATTACCTTTACTTCTGTTTCAGCAGAAATTATTTCAGGAAACCTCAACGCCACCAGCTCTTTCTACAATCTGACCTTTAACGGTTCAGGAGGAGTTTGGACATTGCAAGGCTCGGCCAGTACCACCCATGATTTAACAACCACCCTTGGCACGGCATCAAGCTCGTATGATATGTATGACTACGGAGGAAATGTTACAGGCAACGGAACCCTTAATTGGTCAGGAGGAACCTTTTTGCTAGACGGAACAGGATATTTCGGAGGTACGAGCGCCTGGACTTTTTCTAACCTAACCTTTGGAAACGGTTCAGGGTCGGAAACAAATACCGCCACAAGCACCGGAACAACAACTATTTCCAGCGTCTTAACCATTGCTTCAAGCCAAACTTTAAGTGCCGGCCAAAGGCCCTGGGTATTGTCAGGCAGCAACACTCCTTTTGTCAAAACAGGCACTTTTACTCCAGCCAGCTCAACTTTTTATTATACAAGCGTAAGCAACACCACTTCTACCGCAACCACTTATTACAATCTTAATCTGGCGCCTTCCGGATCAGGTTCTCCAACATATAATTTAGGATCAGGCGCTTTTGTCATCAATAATAATTTAATTATAATTACAGAAGGAGGGGGAGGCGCTGATAATTCTTGTGTTTCCGGCGGGGGTCTAACCTGTACAACAACATATGACGGAGCATATACTATTAATAAATTTACTTTATCCGGAACAACTACTGCTTCAACCACTTGGACAGTACCCGCTGGCGTCACTGAAATAGAATACCTCGTGGTTGCTGGTGGAGGTGGCGGTGGCGGAATATCATCATTTGGTTTCGGCGGAGGCGGTGGCGGTGCTGGCGGGTTATTAAGTAGTACTTCTTATGCCGTATCTCCAGTTTCATATGATATAACTGTTGGTAGCGGTGGTGCTGGCGGTGCTACTGGACCTTATAGTGGAAGTAATGGAACTCTATCAGCGTTCGACTCAATTATTTCAACTGGTGGCGGTGGGGGTGCCGGTGGTGATGCATTAACCTACGGAAAAACAGGGGGTTCTGGAGGTGGTGGTGTTCACGGGGCATCAACTGGTGGTTCTAATATATCGGGTCAGGGTCAGCTCGGCGGAGGCGACATATCATCATCCGGTCAAGGTGGCGGCGGTGGCGGATCTTCTCAGATTGGTGGTACAGGAGAGAATTTAAATACAGGGTATGGAGGTAATGGAACCCAGTCTAATATTACAGGGTCGTTGACTTACTATGCCGGTGGAGGGTCAGGAGGATCAGGGAATACCAATGCGGTTATTAGTGATGCTGGATTAGGTGGCGGAGGGAAAGGTGGAACACAACCCTTTAGTCCGGGAAATAATGGTACTTTCTATGGTGGCGGTGCTGGCGGTGGAACTTCCGCTCGCTCCGGTGACCCGGCAGAACCTGGTGGAAATGGATATATGGGGGTTGTAATTATCAGGTATCTTACCCCTGGAGGATCAGTAACAGTTACAGCCGCAACCAATAATCCGACATTAGACATTAACAACAATCTTTCCATTTCCACATCTTCCACTTTCATTGCCCCAAGCTCTGCTTCTTTCACAATTGCCGGCAACTGGGCCAATACCGGAACATTTACCCATTCAAACGGAACCACCACTTTTGACGGAAGCGGCACCTCAACTTTTTCCGGAGCCACGACTTTTTACAATTTTAATTCAATAACTCCGAGCAAGACATTGGTGTTTGCAACCGGAACTTCCGCCTCAACCACCGTTGCAGGAAAATTAACATTAAACGGCGGAGCCAGCGGAACCAAGATTAAACTGCTTTCAACCCAATCAGGATCATATTCTTACCTTAATGCTTTGGCCAGCACCACAGTTAATTATGTTGATGTCAAAGACAATAATGCCACAGGAAGCGCCAATATTATAGTTGCCGGCAATTCTACCGATTCAGGCAATAATGTTAAATGGAGTTTCGGCGGAGGAACAGGCGCCACCATCTCCGGTACAATATATTCAAACGAAGGGACAACCATAATTACTCCAAGCCCGACAATATCATTAATTAAAAACAGCACCTTCTACGCCTCAACCACTGCCAACGGAAGCGGGGTATATACTTTCTCCGTCTCGGCTTCTTCCAGCGATATTCTTACCGCATATCTAGACGGAACTTCCACCAAAGGAGCGGTTGTCACAATAACCAACGGAACCACCAGCATTTCAGATTTTGACATATATGCAGACCACATAATAGCGAGAGACGACAATACCAGATCAGGACTTACCGTATCCAATATGTCCAATTGGGACAAGGACAATGACGCGGACATTCTCTTTGACGCCTCATCCACCTTAAATGTATATTCTCCTAATGAATTATATATATGGCCTACAATATCAGGACAGTTCAATCCATTAGCTAATGTATCAACGCATGATTTAAAGATTGCTTCTTCGTCCTCGACATATTACGCCTCTTCAACCCAAAGTATTACCATTTCCGGATCTTACTCAAACACGGGAATACTTAATGCCGCTTCTTCCACCATTACCTTTACTTCGACAGGCACAGAAACAATATCAGGAAACCTCAACGCCACCAGCTCTTTCTATAATCTGACCTTTAACGGTTCAGGAGGAGTTTGGACATTGCAAGGAGCGGCCAGTACCACCCATGATTTAACAATCACTCTTGGCACGGCATCAAGCTCGTATGACATGTATGTCTACGGAGGAAATGTTACAGGCAACGGAACCTTGAACTGGGCTGGAACTAGCACTTTCTTAGTGGATGAAACTGGTAACTTCGGTGGAACCACGGCTTGGACTTTCTACAATCTAACCATGGGAAACGGATCAGGATCAGCCACCACCAGCTTGTCTGCCTCCGCGACCACGACAGTAACCAACTTTCTGACCATTGCCGCAAACCAAGTCCTCAACGCCGGAACAGGCGTTTTCGACATCCAAGGCCATTCCGTCACCAGCGTCCCGTTTGTGATCAGCGGAACATTCAACGCCCAGACCTCGACCATAGCTTTTACCACGGACCAATCAACCAACATACCCCAGGCCACTTACTACAATTTGCATCTGATCGATCCGCCAAGAGGAGAGATTAACCGGCTGGCCCAGCAATCGGCGGAAACCTTCATCCAAATTTCAGGAGAAAGCTACCAAGCAAACTTGAAAAAGAAATTGTCGATCACCAGCAGAAATGCTCTGTC
The DNA here is from genome assembly GCA_026391235.1 of Bacteroidia bacterium. Next base: position 12,336 of record JAPLDV010000393.1, read on the forward strand.
AGATCTCATCATTGAAAATATGGAGAGCGCCATAGATTCAACGCCAGTTCCAATCCAGTCGGCCGAAGCCCTGAAATTTTATCAAAACAATTCCGGCTCCGCGGATCCGGTTTACAGCTTGAAATCTTTAGACAGCAATCTTATTGAGATCGGCGTCCAGCGTCACTCTCCGCCCCAGCCGTACCTTAAGCTGAATAAGTGGGACGGGGAAGCTTCTCTGAAAGTCCATATGCCTTTCGTCGTGGACGACGCAGCCCCGTCTTACCAGAACGGCAAGATGACCTACCGGGGCAAAGACAAGACAACGGACAAATCCGTTGACGTAGAATTTTACGCCAAGCAACCGGAAAAGATCGTAGAGACCGACAGCCAGGGAGGAGACCGCACCTACACCATCAACGAAAACGGCGGAGTTGAGTTTGACACCATTATTTACGAAAAGCCAGAAACCAATTCCATCGTATACCCCATGGAAACCCAGAATTTGGATTTCTTCTATCAGGGCCCGCTGAGCGAAGAGAACAAAGATGAGGCCCTGGTCTGCACGGAAACAGAGTGCAAAGACAAAGACAACAACATCGTCAGCTATCGTCCGGAGAATGTAGTCGGCTCTTATGCCGTATATTACAAAGACGGCAAATCCGGAGATTTTTCCAAGATGGGGGGCAAAAATTATATGGCAGGCAAAGCCTTCCATATATATCGTCCCAAAGTGATTGACGCTGCGGGAAATGAGACTTGGGGGGAATTGAACATAGATATTGAGACCAATGCCATGACAGTCACCGTGCCGCAGAAGTTTTTAGACAAAGCGGCTTATCCGGTAACGGTTGATCCGACTTTCGGATATACGACACAAGGAAGTTCCGCCCAAAGCTTAACTCAGGATATGTTTTATGGAAGTAAATTCACTTCTCCCGCCGTTAGTGGTGTTTTTTCGGATATATTTAACCACTCTTATTCGTCTGGTTCGTTTCAATGGAAAGGCGTTATCACTGATTCAAGTTTAAATATCATTACAAATGGAACTGCTTCCGCACGAACTCATCCCAATAACATTATCTTATGGGATACTATAAATTTTTTTACTCGACCGTCTCTGTCTGCTTCCACAGATTATTTTATCGGATTTATTTATAATGCCAATGGATCAGCCTCAGATACTTTGAGCTACGATACTGGCAGCGCAAATCAGGGAGCGATAGATACTTCAAACAGTTATACTACTCCAACAAATCCAACCGATGCCGGACTGGGAACTCAAAAATTTTCATTTTTTGCTGTTTATAATGTTGGGGTAATTCTTGCATCAAATGTTCAAGGTTCCTATACTGCAGAGTACAACACTGGCGGTTCTATTACAATAAAGAGGGCACAAAAATTCACAGCAGGCGCTACTGATTATGTAGGAACAGTCATAATGCCCTTTTTAAAAAATGCAGCACCTACAGACAATATAACCTGTGATATTTATTCAGACAATAGCGGAACACCAAATGTTTCGCTACAAGCATCCAGCAATACAATCGCTGGAAGTGGACTTTCTACCACTATTACTAATTATATTGAATTTACTTTTGATGGTTCCCTGCAATTAGCCTCGGGGACAGATTATTGGCTTGTTGTAAGTCGTTCCGGTGCTGCAGATGACACAAATTATTACGGTTGGTCAGGGGATTATTCCAATGTTTATGGCGTAGTAAAAATTTATAACGGTGCAGATTGGAATGGAGCAACCGGAGCGAAAGGATTACAATTCTCCATCTACGCCGCCTATGCAGATGCTCTTTCCGGTACCACCTATACTCTTGGTACCACCACTGGCCAGACTTTTACCGTCAACAACAACTTGGTCATCGGTAATGCCAACGACACGATGAGCGTCACGGCCGCAACTTGGAACCCGACCATTGATGTGAATGGCAATGTTTCTATTACCGCTAGCTCCACCTTCATCGCTGCGCCTTCCTCCCTATTCACAATTGCCGGCGACTGGGCCAATACCGGAACATTTACCCATTCAAACGGTACTACCACTTTTGACGGAAGCGGCACCTCAACTTTTTCCGGAGCCACAACTTTCTACAATTTTAATTCAATAACCCCGAGCAAGGCTTTAGTGTTTGCAACTGGGACTTCCGCCTCAACCACCATTGCCGGAACTTTAACGTTGAACGGCGGAGCCAGCGGAACCAAGATTAAACTGCTCTCAACCCAATCAGGATCATATTCTTACCTTAACGCTTTGGCCAGCACCAGCGTTGATTATGTTGATGTCAAAGACAATAACGCCACAGGAAGCGCCAACATTATAGTTGCCGGCAATTCTACCGATTCAGGCAATAATGTTAAATGGAGTTTCGGCGGAGGAACAGGCGCCACCATCTCAGGCACCATATATTCAAACGAAGGGACAACCATAATTACCCCAAGCCCGACAATATCCCTTATTAAAAACAGCACCTTCTACGCCTCAACCACCGCCAACGGAAGCGGGGTATATACTTTCTCAAATGTTTCGGCTTCTTCCAGCGATATTCTTACCGCATATCTAGACGGAACCTCCACTAAAGGAGCGGTTGTCACAGTAACAGATGGATCTACCGATATTCTTGATTTTGACATCTATGCCAGCCACATAATAGTGAGAGACGACAATACCAGGTCAGGATTAACCGTAGCCAATATGTCCGGCTGGGACAAAGACAATGACTCAGACATTCTCTTTGACGCCTCATCCACCTTAAATGTATATTCTCCCAGTGAACTGTATGTCTGGGGGACAATAGCAGGTAAGTTCAAACCCGGAGCAAACGTATCAACGCATGACCTAAAGATTGCTTCCTCTTCTTCGGTATATTACGCCTCTTCCACCCAAAGTATTACCATTTCCGGATCTTACTCAAACAATGGAACATTCAATTCAGCTTCTTCCACCATCACCTTTACTTCCACAGGAACGGAAACCATTTCAGGAAACCTCAACGCCACCAGTTCTTTCTACAACCTAACCTTTAACGGTTCAGGAGGAGTTTGGACATTGCAAGGAGCGGCCAGCACCACCCATTATTTAACAACCACCCTTGGCACGGCATCAAGCTCATATGACATGTATGTCTATGGAGGAAATGTTACGGGCAACGGAACCTTGAACTGGTCAGGAGGAACCTTCATGGTAGACGGAACAGGATATTTCGGAGGTACGAGCGCCTGGATTTTCTCTAACCTAACCTTTGGAAACGGTTCAGGGTCGGAAACAAATACCGCCACAAGCACCGGAACCACTACGGTTTCCGGAATTTTAACCATTGCCCCGAGCCAAACTCTAAACGCAGGATCAAAAACTTGGAACATCGGAGGTTATGATACAACCAATACTCCGTTCAGGATAAACGGAATATTTACCGCATCTTCTTCCACCTTCAGATATACAACCGGTAAAAATACAAATATTACTGCAACAACATATTACAATCTTGAATTGGCTAATTCTACGGCAACACTGGACTTGGCAGTATCAGCAGGCGGAGACGATGGCTGGTATGGCACAGGATATGGGTTTGCTGATAGTAATGGGGACAACATGGCCGGAAACTTTAATAATGCTCCTGGTAAGGCGTGGATGAGATGGACAGGTGTTAGCGGATTGCAGGGAGCAATTATTACCGCTGCTTATGTGGAAACAATGACTTGGATGTCTTATGCCAACACTCATCTTACTATAAAAGCCAATAATATAGCTGCACCAATTTCTCCCACCTCTTCTACTACATTTAATGCGTTTACTTATACAACTGCATCGGTAAATTGGGATCCTACAGACGTAACGAAACAATGGTATCGCAGTCCTGATATTTCTAATGTAATTCAAGAGCTCGTGAGTCTGAACCCCTCTGCTATTTTAATCGCTTATTTAGACAACAGTAGTGCTGCTAATGCATGTTATGATTTTTGGGGCTATGAGACTTCGAATGGACCCAAGCTCCATATAGAATATATAAATAATCCGACCTACACCTTAGCTACCACCGCAGGCCAAGCTCTTACGGTTAATAATAATTTAATTATTGGGCCCGAAGTCATTGTTGATTCTTGTGTTTCCGGCGGAGGCTTAACCTGTACAAGAACTCATGATGGAGCATACGCCATTGATAAATTTACTACCGACAACTCTACAGCCACGGCTTCAACAACTTGGATTGTGCCCAGTGGCGTAACTCAAGTGGAGTACCTTGTGATTGGAGGCGGAGGTCCTGGTGGCGCATATGTTGGCGGCGGCGGAGGCGCCGGCGGTTTCAGGGCTGGAACAACCACTGTTTCCGGATCAGCCGTTGTGCAAGTCGGGGGGGGAGGTACGCCCGCAGAAAATGGGCTTTACGGATTATCTGGCGGCAATTCAATTTTTTCTACGACCACGGCGGCCGGTGGAGGCTACGGAGGAACCTATACCACCGCTAATAATGGAGCAAATGGAGGTTCTGGCGGAGGCAGCGCTAATGGTGCGACTGGTGGACTAGGTAATACGCCCACAACAACCCCGTCCCAAGGAAAAAATGGCGGAAACGGTGTTTCTGGTGGAGGTGCTGGAGGTGGCGGTGGTGCCAATAACCCTGGAGTAAACGGTCAGGCAGGTTATATTTCCGGCGCCGGAGGAAATGGCACAACCTCATCAATAACCGGTTCTCCTATATATTATGCCGGCGGCGGCGGAGGCAGCGGGTATAATGTCGCTAACGGAGGCGCTGGCGGGCTGGGAGGAGGAGGAGCAGGAGGCAGGTCTTCCCCCAGTATTGCCGGAACAAACGGAACAGACGATCTTGGCGGAGGCGGAGGCGGAGGCAATTCAACAGCTGCTGGTACCGGTCGCGGAGGTTCCGGCGTTGTAATTATTCGGTATCTTGCCCCCTCAAGATTGACAGTTACAGCCGCAATCAACAATCCGACATTAGATATTAACGGCAATCTTGCCATTTCTACCTCTTCCACTTTCATTGCCCCAAGCTCTGCTGCCTTTACCGTTGCCGGCAACTGGGCTAATACCGGAACATTTACCCATTCAAACGGAACAACAACTTTTGACGGAAGCGGCACATCAACTTTCTCCGGAGCCACGACTTTCTACAATTTCAATTCAATAACTCCGAGCAAGGCTTTGGTGTTTGCAACCGGGACTTCAGCCTCAACCACCGTTGCAGGAAAATTAACATTAAACGGCGGAGCCAGCGGAACCAAGATTAAACTGCTTTCAACCCAATCAGGATCATATTCTTACCTTAACGCTCTGGCCAGCACCAGCGTTGATTATGTTGATGTTAAAGATAATAATGCCACAGGAAGCGCCAATATTATAGTTGCCGGCAATTCTACCGATTCAGGCAATAATGTTAAATGGTCTTTTGGTCTCACCGTCTCAGGCACAATATATTCAGATGTAGGAACAACCATAATTACCCCAAGCCCGACAATATCATTAATTAAAAACAGCACCTTCTACGCCTCAACCACCGCCAACGGAAGCGGGGTATATACTTTCTCTGTCTCGGCTTCAGCCAGCGACACTCTGACCGCATATCTAGACGGAACCTCCACCAAGGGAGCGGTTGTTACAATAACCAACGGGACAACCAGCATTTCAGATTTTGACATCTATGCCAGCCACATAATAGTGAGAGACGACAATACCAGGTCAGGGCTGACCATTGCCAATATGTCCAACTGGGACAAAGACAATGATGCAGACATTCTCTTTGACGCCTCATCCACCTTAAATGTATATTCTCCCAGTGAATTGTATGTCTGGGGAACAATTGCCGGCAAGTTCAAGCCCGGAGCAAACGTATCAACTCATGATTTAAAGATTGCCTCCTCTTCTTCGGTATATTATTCTACTTCTACCAACTCTATTACAATATCAGGCTCTTATTCAAACAATGGAACATTCAATTCAGCTTCTTCCACCATCACCTTTACTTCCACTGGCACAGAGACAATCTCAGGAAACCTCAACGCCACCAGCTCTTTATACAAGCTTACCTTTAACGGAACAAATGGAGCCTGGACAATACAAGATGCAATGAAAGTATCTGCAGCCAATGCCTCTGACACAGTATTAATCAAACAAGGAACAGTAACAATAGGTAACGGAAACGGAGATAATCTGGAGGTTCTGGGTAAGTTCACGGTAGGGGACGGTACAGGCAATGCTACCCTTACCACTGCCACCTTAGCCCAAGGAGATTCCCTTACCATACATATCAATTCAACTTCAACTCCTTCCTGTCTGAACTGTATAATATCAGTTGGTTCAACTGCAGGATCAGGCACATTTAATATTAAAAAGAATGTAATCCTTCAATTCAACTCCGCAACCTCTGTTGAGTCCGGACTCGAAGTTAATTCCACAGGATATCTCTGGATAGAAGGAAGTAATGATGCAACAAATACCGTATCAACAATATCCGAGGATTCTGCCTCAACAACCCTTTCAGTGGCAGGCACTCCATATGCCACTAACCAGCATCAGAACAAGAACTTAAGAATCACCTCAGGCTATGCTTTCGGCAAGATATATGGCATTAACAGCAATGGCACGGGAAACATAAATATCAATGCCACCAACTCAGCGACAGACTTAGCCCCCAACGTCCAGACCGGAACATATTGCACAACCACCAGCCCTACCTGCATCATCTATGTCGCCGACAATCTTTTTGATGCCTCCACCACCCAGGTGGGCAGGTATTTATATAACATCACGGACAGTAAATACTATCAGATAGTTGCAAACACAGAAGCTGCCACAGACACAGTCACCATTGTCAGAAACCTGCCCGATGACTTTAACACAATGAATGACAACGATGACGTTAAGATCGTTGACGGAATAAAAGCTAACGACACCTTTGAAATTTTTGATTACGCCCAGATTACCGCCAATGCCGCAAGCCATGGATATATCTATGCCATGGCAGGCTCTGAGACCCTGATGCGGTATGCCGACATTTCAGAAATGGGAACTAATACAGCCAATAAATACGGAGTTTCTTTTTACAATATTAACGGCGCCAATTCAAACGAAGGAATTACTATTGAAAAATCAAGAATACACGACGGAGGATATTATGGTATATACCTCAACAACAGCTCCAGCAGCAATTCATCCAGCAATAAAGGTTTTTCCAATAATGCGGTTTATGGGAATAGTGATAATGGCTTCCCCCTTATTTCCTCCAACAACAACACCCTTTCCCAGAACAACATCTACGGGAATAGCGTCTTAGGCTTCTATCTTTACTCCTCCAACAACAACACCTTCTCCCAAAACAACAGTTACGGGAATGGCAGTCGCGGCTTCTACATTAATAACTCTTCCAACAACAACACCCTTTCCCAGAACAACAGCTACGGGAATAGTGGTTTAGGCTTCTTCCTTGATTCTTCCAACAACAACACCCTCTTCCAGAACAACAGCTATGGGAATAGTGATGATGGTTTCCTACTTTCCTACTCCAACAACAACACTTTCTTCCAGAACAACAGTTACAGTAATGGCAGTCGCGGCTTCTACGTTACCCAGTACTCCAACAACAACACCCTTTCCCAGAACAACAGCTACGGGCAAAATCAAGGCTTCAGCCTTTCCTACTCCAACAACACCCTTTCCCAGAACAACAGCTACGGGAATGCTTATGGCTTATTACTTTCCTACTCCAACAACAACACCCTTTCCCAGAACAACAGCTACGGGAATGCTTATGGTTTCTCCATCTTTAATTCTACAGGCACCATTTTATTTAAGGAAAACTATAGTACAAATACCAGCGCAGATATATATTTTAGTGATGACGCCACCGGTTCAACTGCTGTTTGTTATTACTGCACCTTTAGTTCGGCAACGGAAGTGACAGGCGTAACATACACAGGCGCTTACTTCATTTCTTACAAGCACGATGGAAATGCTACTTCCACCAAAGTCTGGGGAGAGTATAGAATACCAAGCGACGACTCAGATACTCCCCAGACAGAATCAACCAACAAATTCAATTACACTGACAATCTCTGGGAAGATTCCATAGCCAGAGTAAACTGGTACGACGACGGTACAGCATCTACCAAAGACACCAATCTCAACTTCTCATTTGGAGCAGGCCTTGCCACCACCTCTGCCCTGTACAGGGCAACCTGCAGCTCCACCACCTCAACATTCCAGGTATATAGGAATGAGACATACATAGGAAATGCAACAACAGGTGTTACATTCACCGACGCAACAACCAATCTGTCTTTCAAGATAGACGGCAGCAATTACACCCAATACGACACATACAGTTTTGTTGCCTTTGCCAAATCTAACAACACCAGCACCCGGAAAGTAATTGAGATGATGCAGGCCGGAGACACGTTTACCGTGGCATCAGGCACTGCTTTAGAGATTAAAGGCGGCGGCATATCTTCAAGCGATGTTACTTTGGTAACCAGCACCGCTTCCTGGGCTTTATACAACAACAGCGGTTCGGAACTGACTTTCCAGGAAGCCATTATAAACAGCGCTCAATTTGCTTCAGGCACGGTTACAGTTTTAAACACCATTTTAAACAATGAAAGCGTAACCAGCACAGCCATCTTAAACGTTGACTGGTATCTTGGAACTCATGCGGTGGCAGACGATTCCACTTCAACCAATATCGGAAATGCGACCTGCACTGTTTCCGAAATAACAGCTTCTTCGACAGTATGGAAGCATAACGGAAGCACCTGGGGCTCGGGTGCTACATCCCAGGTTTTTGTCACTCAAACAGGCAGCGCCACGGGAACCAATGCCCAGCCCAATTCCAGCGGGGCGATAAGAATCAGGGAGTACAGAAGAACCAGTTCCGCCACCTCTACATATAAATACAATTTACAAATTGTGTCATCTGGCGGGTTTACTTCCTACGATTACTACGTCAAAACAGGGCATTACATCACCTCAACTTCCAGCAGCGAATCAACTTCAACCGTTAACAGATGTATTTCCGAGAGCTGGTACAGGAGCACCATAGGAAACCTCAACGGATCCAAAGATTATGACGGTCTGAACCAAATGCCCCAGCACGGAACATGGTATGCTGGGATGGGCTCTGATTTGCAGTTTTCTCTTAATCCGGGAACAGTCAGCCTGGATCTGCGCCAAGCCAACGATTTTACCGACTCTTATGCGATAGTTTTATCCGCCACAACTTCTTATCCCAACGGATTTATTATCAAAGCCCATATGGCAGACACATTGGGCAAGCTGACCACCAGCACGGCTGAAATTATCAGGTTCCCTCAAAGCAATAGCAGTCCGGTTCCATGGACGCTTACCTGTAATGCAAGTTCTACTTGCTGCGGATTCGGATACACCACAAACGACAGTTCTTTGCCGGGCGCGACCCCGAACCGGTTTACCAGCCCGACTTCTTACGCGGGATTTGCAACCAGCACTCTTTCCACCGACCCGGTGGCTACGGGCGGAACAGGCTCTTACACTGTTACCATAAAGGCATCGGTAAATAACAGCCAAAGAGCTGAGAATTATGCCGGAACAATATACTTTATCGCAACAGCCTATTATTAATTTTTCATGAAAAATAATTTTAAAAAAAATATATTGGTAGGATTTTTACAAAAGGCCAGGGTTTCTGTTTTTTTGACAATAGTCATCGGCGCTTGTTTTATTTTTCCCTTAACAGCAAAAGCACAAAACTCTAACTCGCTCGGGCTTTCCGTTTCTCCTCAAGTCTTTGAGCTGGAAGTTTTTCCCGGAGAAAAAATTACCAGAGAAATAAACTTGAGCAATCTAAGCGAGATGCCTCTGCCGATTTTGGTAAAGGTTACTGATTTTACGGCCGTTGAAGATTCGGGAGAAATGGAATTTGATGAATCTTTTGAAGATCCGATCATCGCTTCCAGGAAATGGTTTAAAATAGAAAAGCCCAATTTTATCCTGGAAGAAAATAAAAAAGTTAATTTTGAAATTTCAATTCCCAAAGACGCCGAGCCGGGAGGACATTATTCTGTAATTCTGTTTGAGCCCCAGCTCCCGTCTTTTTATTTTGAACCGGGCCAGCCGAAGACGGTTCCGGTTGTCGGCGTCTTGTTTCTGATTTCAGTCAGAACATTAAGCATGGAACCGGTTGTTTTTGAAAAACCAATTGAAATTGTTGAATTCAGGATTCCGGAAAAAGAAAAAATGAGAAATTTAGAAAAAGCATTGGCCAGTATTTCCCGGATGATTCCCGGAGTTTCTGCAGCGGAAATAAATATTGTTGAAAAAAATCCTTCGTCTTTTTTTCTGCGCGTCAAGAATAATGATATCTTCCATCAGAAGATAAGCGGCAAGATTTTAATCTATAATTTCTTCGGCAAGAAAGTAGGGGAGACGGAAATTAAAAAAACAACCATTCTGCCCGGTAAGATCCGCCAATTCCCAGTCGATATTTCACAGGAAACCCCCGGCGCGTTGAAATGGCTGCCGGCCTCAATCTCTGGCTTTTTGGTCCAGAACACTTTATTGGGCAAATACAGGGTTGTTTTAGATCTGGGGGGCGAAAAAAATAATCTGGAAATGAATCAATCTCTTTATTTTTGGGCAATTCCCTGGAAGATATTGCTAGCTGTCTTTTCTTTCTTAATATTCCTTGTTATAATAAGAAAGAGGCTATTTGCCGCAATGAAAGTTTTGTTAAAAGTGAAACAATCATAATTATTAGCTCTATTTTTTAAAATTAAGGCTTAAAAATAGACTTTGAGTTATCCACAGGGCTAATTATATTTTGTTTGCTATAATATTAGTACATATTATATATAATAAATAGTTTATATTTTATATAAAAAAATGGCTGAAAAAATAAAAAAGCACAAAAGTATTATTTTTATTATCGGAGTCGGATTATTGTTTGCGATAGCGGGATTAATAATCTCGGGAATGTCGGGAATGGTCGGATTTCCTAATTTTGCCCAAGCTGCAACAACCACCCAAACCGTAACCGTTACGGCAACAGTTAATCCATGGCTATATTTTTCAGTTACTCCGACCTCATTAACCCTTTCTCCTGATTTGGTTGATATAACAGGTAATGTTAATATAGGAAGCAGCACCGCTAACGTGACCATGACCGTCGGAACCAATTCTAGCGGAGGATGGAATATCGGCATAAGAGGATTGTACGGAGGATTGGGAACCACCACTGCGAATCTAATCCCTTCTGTTCCAGTTTCTGCAACCACCACCATTTCTGCCGGCGTTGACGGATACGGAGCCAATGCCACTGGATCAATAGCAAACGTGGTAGTGGCGGCGGGCTACGGAGGATGGGGAACAGCCGCAGTGGGAGCAATAGCGTCTTCAACATCCCAGGTGATGCTGTCAAAAACTACCTCCAACGCAAGCTCAACAGTGGGATTGATGAAGGTTTACGCAGCTTGTGATTCCACCCAGCCGGTTGGATCCTATACAGACACCATTACATTAACGCTTACAGGGCAATAACAGCATGATTATTAGGTTGATTTTTTAATGAAAAGAAAATTTTTAACTTTCCTAGTTTTATTAATAGGAGGGACATTTTTTAGCCAAGCTGTTTTTGCGGCAGGGGCCAGTCTTGGAATTTCTCCCGTAACCTTTGAATTGACGGGAAGGCCAGGGGAGGTGATTGAAAATTATCTTAAGGTTTTTAATCCTTCAGGCGATACGATCGGAGTAAAAATGGAGATCGAAGACATTGCTCCGACCGGGGAAGAAGGTTTTGTTACTGTTGAGCCGCCGGACACAGAAACGTATTCGCTTGCCAGATGGATAAAAACAGATCCTGAAGAATTTGAATTGAAACCCGGAGAAGAAAGGCAGGTTAAATTTACTCTTACAATTCCCGAGAGCGCAGAGCCGGGAGGTCATTACGGCACGGTTTTGGCCGCCACCAGGGCTATAATCGGCTCGGGAAATACCGGAGCAGCAATAGTGCAAAGAATAGGAGCTTTGGTTTTACTGATTGTTCCCGGAGAAATGCAAGAAAATTTGATTGTTAAAGATTTTTCCGCGCCTATTTTTTCAGAACACGGCCCGATAAATTTTTCCATTAAATTTGAGAACACGGGAACGGTTCATGTCAAGCCGAAGGGTTTGATTACCATTAACAATTTGCTGGGCAGGAAGTCAGCCGTAATTCCGTTTCCGGAAAAGAATGTTTTGCCCGGAGGAATAAGAAAAATTGACACGTCTTGGGATAAAAAATGGTTGTGGCCGGGCAGATACACGGCGATTGTTACTGGCAACTACGGAATAAGCAATGCCCAAATGTCGCCCATGGTAATAACTTTCTGGGTTTTTCCCTGGAAAATAGGAATAGTGGTGTTGTTGTTCCTTGTTTTGCTGTTTTTAATCAGAAAAAGATTTATTGCCGCTTTCAAAATTTTAATAAGAGGAGAAAAATAAAAAATCTTTCTTCCCAAATATTTTTGTTCCTAGGAATATCAGTTACTTTTATTGAATTCAATGCAAAAAACCGTTCATTATGTTTTATAGTGAGCGTTTTTTTGTTAAAATAAGTGAATGGGGAAAATAAGATTTAAAAAAAAATTAGCCGTAAGATATTTGATTTTTTTATCTGCGTTTTTTATTTTTTCCCCAATCTTGATAAATGCTCAAGATGTTAACATATCGGTGAGCGCGGAAGTAAATGGGACAAGCACGCCGCCCATCCCGCCCGAGACGCCGGGAGGAGGGGGCTGGTATGTACCGCCTGAAACGGAAATTATTCTTAAGGGCAGGGCTTATCCCTTGGCGATTGTTACGATTTTGAAAAACAATGCGGTGATAGCCAGCTTTAAGGCGGAACAATCCGGGATGTTTGAAAGAGGAATAAAAGGAATTTCCGGCGGGATTTATGATTTTTCCATTTTTGCCGAAGATACGGAGGGAAGAAAATCAGAGACCTTGAGCTTTAAGGTAACTATTTTAGAAAACAGAATAACTACCGTTTCTGGCATTTTTATTCCTTCTACCATTTCGCTTGCTTCCCAATTGGCCGAGCAGGGAGAAAAAATTAATATTTTTGGGCAGGTTTTTCCCGCATCAAAGGTTAGAATATTAGTTTCTCCGTCTGACCTGATAAAAGAAACCATTGCTTCAAGTCAGGGGAAATGGTCTTTTGATCTGGAGACCGATTCGCTAAAAGAAGGGGAGTATAAAGTTAAAACAAAATCATTTTTTGGAGAGGGGGAACAGAGCGGATTTTCCCAAGAATTATCTTTTAAAATAACAAAAAAAGCAGAAGCTTGCAGTGGAGCCGATCTGAACATTGACGGAAAAGTAGATCTGGTCGATTTCAGCATTTTGCTTTACTTTTGGGAACAGACAAAGCCGGCAAACCGCTGTGCAGACATAAACTCCGACGGTATTGTTGATATAGTTGACTTCTCTATAATGATGTACCAATGGACAGAATAATAAAAAAGCGAACATGGGATTTAAACTAAAAAAACAATTTTTAATTTTATTTTTAAGCTTTCTCTTGTTTCCGTTTTTATCAAATGGCGCCACCCTGTATTTCTCGCCCGAAAAGGCTGAATACGGGAAAGGAGATGTTTTTAAGGTTGACGTAAGATTGGATACGGCAGGAGATTCCATCAATACCTGCGAAGCTAAAATATATTTCAATAAAAACCAATTGGAAGTTTCAGATATCGCAGAAGGAGGATCTTTAATGACCTTATGGGCAAAAGGCCCATTTTATTCTAATGCAGAAGGGACCGTTGTTTTGGTCGGTGGCGTTCCCGGCGGGTTCAAAGGCGACGGAAAAATAATCTCAATAATTTTTCGGGCAATTGGACCCGGTTCTACCGTCGTTTCTTTTCAAGACGATTCAAAGGTTTTATTAAATGACGGCAAAGGAACGCTTGCAGGCCTTATTAAAAAAGATGCAATTTTTGAAATTTTCTCATCAAAAGCACAGCCTTCTGATGAGTGGCAAAAAGAGATCGAAAAAGACAAAACATTGCCAGAACCGTTTGAAATGAAAATCGGCCAAGATCCGACAATTTTTGAAGGAAAATATTTTATCGTTTTTTCTGCCATGGACAAGCAAACAGGGGTTGCTTATTATCAAATAAAAGAAGGAGATTCCGAGTGGAAAACAGGGGAGAGCCCGTATCTGTTGGATAATCAGGGCTTGAAAGAAAAAATATTGGTCAAGGCGGTTGATAAGGCGGGAAACGAAAGAACAGAAGAGCTTTCTCCCGCCAAAAGCAAACTGTTTTACGTTGGAATTTTAACTTTTTTAATAATAACTTTTTGGTTAATTTATTTCTTTTTTAAAAAATTTAAATTTAAAAATTCGTGAAACGTTTTTGGATTATTTCAATAATGGCGGGGTTGTTGATTTTTGGAGCTGTTTTTTCAGTTTCCGCCGAGAGCCAATCTGCTTCTCTTTATCTTTCTCCGTCTTCGGGCAGTTTTTTAACCGGAAGCACCTTTACGGTTTCTGTTTTTTTGAATACGGGCGGAAATGAAATTAATACGGTTTGGGCCGAACTTGAATTCCCTCCGGAAATTTTGCAGATTACTTCTCCCACCGCCGGCACGTCTTTTATCAAGGAATGGCTTACGCCGCCCAATTATTCCAACGAAAAAGGCATAATTTCTTTTCGCGGAGGGATTCCGGGCGGAATTTCCACTTCAGCCGGATTGGTTTCCTCGATAACGTTTCGGTCCGTTGCATCCGGAATCGCAAAAATTAAATTTTCCCAAGCGTCAAAAATACTCTTAAACGACGGAAAGGGCACTAACATTCTTGCCAATGATATCAACGGAGAATATCAAATTTTAGTTCCGCCTCCGGAAGGGCCTGTTGTTTTTTCTCCTACTCATCCCAATCCCGATCTCTGGTATTCTGATTCCAGCCCCAGTTTCAGCTGGGAAAAAGAAGACGGAGTTACCGGGTTTTCTTGGAGTTTTTCTCAAAGCCCCCAAGAAAGGCCGGAGGGAGCCACAAAAGGAACAGAAACAGTTACTTCTTTTGATAAGGTCGGAGACGGAATTTGGTATTTTCATATAAGGCAGCAAAAAATCGGAATCTGGGGGAAAACCAGCCATGTTCAAGTGAGGATAGATTCATCTCCTCCGCGTGAATTTGCGCCAAAGATTATCACTTACTCCAAGCTGATCGGATATCAGACAATGGTTTATTTTGAAACTGTGGATGATTTTTCCGGCATCGACCATTATGAGGTAAGCATTATTGATTTAAACGAATCAGCCGCTTCCCGTTCGTTTTTTACCGAACAAATAAGCCCTTATAAAATTCCAAACATAGAAGCGGGAAAATATAACGTTATAATAAAAGCGACAGACAGGGCGGGCAACATTAAAGAAAGTGAGGCGATGTTCAGATTGATGACTCCTTTTGTCACCAAGATTGAGGGAAAGGGATTAGAAATCAGGGGCTTTCTTTTTCCTTGGTGGCTGATTTCGTTGATTTTTATTCTTTTGACCTTAGGATTATCCGTAATAATCTGGATGATTATTAAAAAAAATAAGCGGTATGGAAATGGACAATAAATACCGAAAAAAAATAAAGATTTTTGCCATAGCAGGATTTTTATTATGCATTTTTCCGCTTAGTTCCGAAGCGACTGGCGCCTCTTTGTATCTTTCTCCCAACGCCGGCACTTTTTATGTTGGCAGCACTTTTGACGTATCAATATTCGTCAATACAGGAAATAATAGCATAAATGCGGTAGGAACAGATTTAAAATTCGACCCGAGAAAAATTCAGATTGCCAATCCGACAACAGGAAAATCTTTTATTTCGGTTTGGGTTGCCCAGCCCACCTATTCAAATATTGAAGGAAGGGCGTCGTTTCAGGGCGGAGTGCCTTCGCCCGGCGTTAATACCTCGTCGGGCTTAATTTCAACCATAACATTCAGAGCAATTGCGCCAGGTGAAACGGAAGTTTATTTTTTAGAATCATCAAAAGTTCTTTTAAATAACGGCCAAGGCACTAATGTTTTAACCTCGATGGGCAGGGGAGTATATAATCTTACGATTCCTCCTCCCGAAGGCCCGGAAATTTATTCTTCCACTCATCCCGACCAGAACAAATGGTACAAAAATAATAATCCCACTTTTTCTTGGGCGAAAGAAGAGGGAGTAACTGATTACAGCTACACGATTAATAATGATTTTGGAGACGTGCCGGACAATATTTCCGAAGGAAGCCATTCTTCCATATCTTACACCGCTCTGCAGGACGGAATCTGGTATTTTCATGTTAAATCTAAAAAAGGAAACGTCTGGGGCGGCACAAGCCATTATGTCGTGCAAATAGATTCTTCTCCACCTGCTGATTTTACAGTCGATTTTGAGCCAAAATTAAAGTCTCCGGTTATTACCAGCCAGGAGCCGATTGTTTATTTTATCACCACCGATGCCCTTTCCGGAATAGACCATTATGAATTAAAAGTCATTGGTTTCAATGCGCCGGAAAAAAATGAAGCAGGATTTTTTACCGAAGTATCAAGCCCATACAAATTGCCTTTGTTAGACACAGGGGAGCATGAGATAGTAGTAAGAGCTTTCGATGTGGCCGGCAATTGGAAAGATAGTTCCCAAAAGATTGAAGCAATTCCAACTGGAAAATTATTTTATTTCACAAAACAAGGAATGAGCATTTGGATGTTTTTCTTTAACTGGTGGCAGGTAATATTGTTCCTTCTCATGCTAGTGATTTTAATTTTGATAATTTCCTTTTTATGGTGGAAAAAAGATAGGGACTTGAATGAAAAAATAGAAAATTTAAGAAGATTAAGAAAAGAAGCGGAAAAAACCAGCCAAAATTTTTAAAGAAACATATGAATAAGTTTTATAAAATAAAAAATTTGATTTGCCTGGCTTTTGTTTTGCTTTTTAGTATTTTTTTAATCCAGCCCGCAATGGCTGAGAACGGATCTTTGTTTTTTTCCCCTCCCAGCGGAAGCTTTAAAGTGGGCGAAACCTTTTCGGTGGAACTAAAATTAGATACGGCAGAAGTCCTTATTAATGCGGCGGAGGTTAAGTTTTATTTTTTGGCAGAAAATTTGGAAGTATTAAAAATAACAAAGGAAGGATCTGTTTTTTCTCTTTGGCCCAAAGAACCCATATTTTCAAACGATTTAGGCGAGATTTCCTTTGCCGGCGGATTGCCCCACCCCGGATTTAAAGGTACGGGCAAAATGATTATAATTGAATTTAAGGCAAAAAAAGAAGGGGAGGCAGTTCTTTCTTTTGACGAATCCCGGATTTTGGCTGACGACGGGCAAGGGACAAACATTTTGGTTTTTCTCAATAATCCTAAATACCTTATTTATCAACCAAAAGAAACATCGGCAAAAGCAGACGTTGACGCTTTGCCGATAATCTTTTCTCCCACCCATCCGAGAGAGGAAGAGTGGTACAGCAACAATACTCCAAGCTTTAATTGGGGTTTAAATGAAAATACGGAAGGAGTGAGTTTTATCCTGGATCAAAATCCTGATACTCTGCCTGATACCGTTTCCGAGAACCTGGTTAGTTCTAAAAATTACGAAGGGATCGCAGACGGAATCTGGTATTTCCACTTGAGATTGAAAAACGAAAAAGGATGGACGATCGCCGGCCATTATAAGCTTAAAATTGACACTCAGCCGCCCCATACTTTCGAGATAACGATTGACAACAAAGGAGACTCTACCAATCCTAATCCGAGCCTGTATTTCGAAACCCAAGACGATATTTCCGGAATCGAAAAATACAGGGTCAAGATCGGCGATGAAGAATTTTTTGATCTGCTGACAGCCCAAATTTCTCCGAAGCTTATGCCCGGAAGCTATAGGGTTGTCGTGAGAGCGGTGGACAAGGCGTATAACATAGTTCGGGCCAAAGCGCTGCTCAACATCGATCCGATAGAAACCCCGACAATTACGATTTTTCCGGAAAAATATGTTGCAGGAGAAGAAACATTATATATGGAAGGAACCGCTTTGCCGAAAGTAGATATAATGGTTTTTTTGAAAGACGACAAAGAAGAAATTAAAAAATGGCAGACAACCAGCAACGACAAGGGAGAGTGGTCTTTTTCGACAAAAGATTTGGTCAAACCAGGAATATATAATCTTTCCGTCATGGCCCAGGATGAAAGGGGAGCGGTCAGTAATTATTCCCAGGATTATAAAATTGAAGTGTCTTTCAGCGGGCTGAGCATCGGAGGATTGATGGTTACTTTTAAAAATTTGATTTTAATATTGATTGCAATTTTATTATTGGGGATTTTATTTGCCGCCTGGTATGTTTACAAGGCTTATCTGACCAAGAAAACGCTTAAAAAAGAGATTAAGGAAGCAAAAGATTCCCTTGTTAGCAACTTTGCCAATTTGGAAAAAGAAATTGAAAAGAAGATAGAGTTCGTTGATTTGCAGCCCGGTCTTAACGAGCAAGAAAAAAAGGCATATGAGAATATCAGAGAATCTTTAAAGAATGCCCAGCAATCCATAGATAAAGAGATTAAAGACATAGAGAAAGGGCTGGAATAGGTAATTTTTAAACTTGCTTTTTGAATTAAATTTGTTAATATTTGAAGAGGAAAATTAAGTTTCGGGCGTGTGGCTCAGTGGTAGAGCGCGTTCCTGATAAGAACGAGGTCGAAGGTCCGATTCCTTCCACGCCCACAGGTTCAGTTAAAATTTTGAAATAAGGGCCCGTAGCTCAGTTGGTAGAGCGCTTCATTTGCAATGAAGAGGTCAGCGGTTCGAATCCGCTCGGGTCCACGAACACCTTTTACGGGTGTTTTTATTTATGTTGACAAAAGATATAAATATGATATAATATATACATTAATGAGATAGTATTTGTCCTTTGAAAATAAAACAAGGAAAGATTCTGATGGGCAATTTGGCTATCAGTTAAATTGGTAGTTAATTCGCCCCTCAGAATCATTAAACGGTTTTGGCGGCAGGAATTATTATGGAATTTAAAGATATTATTACAGAAATGCCTTGCAGGCCGGATGAACTGAACATCCCCTGGTCCTTCATTGGAACCTTAGGGAGCTATGAAAAAGAGGTTGCAGCAGCGATTCTCTTACGGTATTCCCACGATGCAGGTCGATGGGTAGGGGTGAGTGCTATCGGACTGGACGAAAGAATTTCGTAGTTATTTAACCACTGGTGCATGTGGAACAAGGCAACATTGGGGATCTACGGTAGACTTCACGGAAAACCTATGATGCCCGAACACCCGAAAGACCAGCTGGCCACGCCGCTTATCTCTCATTTTGTGATAGTCGGCTTTACCTGTCTTATCCAAGAAGATCTGGCCTCAATCGAAGGGGGATTCATTTTTCCGACGCCACAACTTATTGAAAAGGTGTTGGAAAAATGGAAAAAAGTAATTGCGCAAGTTGGCGTGACGGCATAAGCCCGCCAAAAAGACATAAGAGCATGTCTATAAACCGCTCTTTTTTATTTTGGGCCGTTAAAAGTTATCCACAGGGGGCTCTTTTTGTTTCCTTCAGGATTCTGTATAATATTATAATATTTCAAAGGTCGTTTTCTCATAATTAAACTAAAAAATAATAAATAAATATATGGTATTAGATTGGTACACGGTAACCGTCAAAGCCCTTATGGGACTTTGGGAAGCGTTTTTAATGTTTATTCCGGCCCTCTTGGGAGCAATCATAGTTTTGATTATCGGCTGGTTTATTTCAATCGGAATAGGTAAATTAATAACAGAAGTTTTAAAGAAGCTGAAGTTTAATCAGGTTTTTGAAAAAGGCAGCTGGAAAACAGCTTTAGAAAAAGCGGAAATTAAAGTTGACGCAGCCGGTTTTATCGGCGCAATCATTAAATGGATTTTATTCATAGTTTTCATGATGGCGGCGGTGGAAATTCTGGGGCTTGGAGCATTCGCCAGTTTTTTGAAAGGAGTTCTGGCTTATCTGCCCAACGTTGTCGTCGCGGCTTTAATTTTTGTAGCAACGGTTATATTGGTTGATATTGTTGAAAAGATAACAAGAGCAGGTGTGGAGGGAATAAAAGTCGGCTACGGCAAGGTGATCAGCTCTGTTGTAAAATGGTCAGTTTGGATTTTTTCCATTTTGGCTATATTGCACCAGCTGGGAATTGCAAGGCCGTTTATGGAAACCTTATTTACCGGACTTGTAGCTATATTGGTTCTTAGTTTCGGGCTTTCTTTCGGATTGGGAGGAAAAGAAGTGGCAGCGGAATTATTGCGCGATTTCAAGAAAAAAATGGAAGAATAAGGACGGAAATTTCATTTAAAAAGCTCAATATCCCCGGAAAATCCTATTCCGGGGATATTTGTTTTTTTAGGGCTTGACAAGGCCGTACGGTTTGTTAAAATCAAAACCAGTCATGAATAGAATATCAACCATATTAAATAAAGGAAGCGATAAGACGTTCTGAGTTTTTTGTTTCTTTTTTAGAAACATCAGAAAGTCGCTTCCAGAGAAGCGATTTTTAATTGTCTCCAAAAAGACAATTATTAATCCGCCAGATGGATTGACCGGAAAGGACTTTGACAATTGTAATGCAATAAAAAATTTCGTAAATGCGGCACGTAAATTGTATTTTGTACAATGACGTGCTAGTCACGCGAGAAATTTTGTAAAGAATTTCAGCGTGATGGTTATTAATTGCTAGCCAAGTAATTTACGGGCAGATGGTGGATGCCTTGGGAGATTAAGGCGATGAAGGTCGTGGTGTGACTGCGATAAGCCTCGGGGAGGTGTCTAACAACCTTTGATCCGGGGATGACCGAATGGGGAAACCTAATTCGACGATGAGTCGGATTGTTGAGTGCATGACTCATGCATTTGATGCGAACCCGCTGAAGTAAAACATTTCAGTAAGCGGAGGAAAAGAAAATAATAAATCCTTCCACAATTTCAGGCCAATCCTGAAATTGTTGAAGGATCATTCCCTTAGTAGCGGCGAGCGAAGAGGGAGAAGCTCAAACCTGACATATATATGTTGGGGGTTGTAAGAAGATGACGTCGGGAGCCAAACACATAATTTATTATGTGCTTGACACCTGAGGGAGAATACCTAGACGAATTTTGATTAGTTGAAATTCTCTGGAAAGAGATACCAAAGACGGTAATAGTCCGGTAAACGAAAATCAATTCGCGCTCCTTGTCATTTCTCTTGAGTACCTCGGGACACGAAAAGCCTGAGGGAAACAAGCCGGACTAACCGGCTAAAGCTAAATACTTAATCTCACCGATAGTGAACTAGTACCGTGAGGGAAAGGTGAAAAGCAGGGAGATGATCCCGGTGAAATAGAACCTGAAACCATCTTGCTCACAAAGAGCCGCAGCCGACCATGTAATTTATTACACGGTTCGGTGACGGCGTGCTTTTTGCAGAACGAGCCAACGAGTCTGAACATGCAGCTTGTCTAAGTCCTTATGGGACGAAGGCACAGCGAAAGCAAGTGTTAAAAGCGCAAATTTGCTGCTTGTCCAGGACCCGAAGCCAGGCGAGCTTGCCATGAACAGGGTGAATCTCGGAGAAATCCGGGAGGAGGCCCGAACCCGTGAGTCGTTCAACACTCTGGGATGATTTGTGGTAAGAAGTGAAAAGCTAATCGAGCTTGGTAATAGCTGGTTCTCCCCGAAATAGTTTTAGGACTAGCCTTTCATCAACAAGTATCTTGGAGGTAGAGCACTGAATGGAGTCTCGTGGGCTTTGCCTAGATTCTCCAACCAAACTCCGAATGCCAAGATGCCGATGAGGGAGTAAGACTGCGGGGGCTAAGCTCCGTAGTCAAAAGGGAAACAGCCCAGATCTTAATCTAAGGTCCCTAAACCAGACTAAGTGTTTTTAAGGAAGTGAAATTCCTACGATAGTTAGGAGGTTAGCTTAGAAGCAGCTATCCTTTAAAAAGTGCGTAATAGCTTACTAACTAAGGAGTTCCGCACCAAAGATTTCCGGGACTAAGTCTGGTACCGAAGATAAGGATGAGTACATAATTTATTATGTATTTATGGTAGGGGAGCGTCCCTATTGCAGCGAAGCCAAAACCGTAAGGTCTGGTGGAGCGATAGGGAGTGAGAATGTTGGCATGAGTAACCGCAATAGCAGTGAAAGCCTGCTACACCGAAAGCCTAAGGTTTCCTTGGCAATGATAATCATCCAAGGGTTAGGCGGTCCTTAGCCGAATCCGAAAGGAGTAGGTGATGGATAGCCGGTTAATATTCCGGCCCTTCAATGCTTTTTCAAAAGAAGGACGCGATTTGATGGTCTGAGGGGATAATTGGATTTCCTCAGGGGAGTTTTCCCCGTCTCAGATGAGCGAGTCGCCCAGAAAAGTTTTTTTGAGTTAAGAGTATTGGAACCGTACCGAAAACCGACACAGGTGGGCTGGCGTGAATACGCCAAGGTGAACAAGCGAAACCTCGTTAAGGAACTAGGCAAAAAAGTGGTCGTAACTTCGGGATAAGACCTTCCGCCGCAAGGCGGACGCAGCGAAAGTCTCTCAAGCGACTGTTTACCAAAAACACAGGTCCCTGCTCAATTTGTAAAAAGATGTATAGGGGCTGAGGCCTGACCAGTGCTGGAACGTTAAAGGTGGCGGTTTGTGCCGCAAGGTGCAAGCTATCCGCCCGAAGCGCCAGTGAACGTCCGCGATAACTATAATCGTGTTAAAGTAGCGTAATCCCTTGCCGGGTAAGTTCTGGCCCGCATGAATGGCTTAACGACTTGAGAACTGTCTCAACGAGGTGCTTGGTGAAAATGCAATACCGGTGAAGATGCCGGTTTCCTGTGGCTAGACGAAAAGACCCCGGGAGCTTTACTGTAGTCAGATATTGGACTTTGGTTTTTGATGCGTAGCGTAGCGGGTAGGCTTTGAAGTCCTGTTCTCGGACAGGATGGAGCCGTCAATGAAACACCCGTCTTTAAAAATCTTTTTTCTAATCTTTTTGAAATAAAGGAGACAGTGTCTGATGGGCAGTTTAAGTGGGGCGCTTGCCTCCTAAAAGGTAGCGGAGGCGTTTAAAGGTTGGCTAACTCCGGATGGAAATCGGAGTGGTCGGGTAAAGCCGAAAGCCAGCTTTACTGCAAGAGGGATATCTCGCGCAGTTGGGAAACAAAGTTACCCCGGGGATAACAGGATAGTAGAGCCCGCGAGTTCACATCAACGGCTCTGTTCGGCACCTTAACATATCGGGGTGCTACATCAGCAATGGTGTATTCCGCTTTACGGCGGAACGAAAAAATTGGCTTATAACGGTGAAACCCTAATTCCTTTATTAGTAAGGGAATGGGCAATACCGTGGGAAGTCGCTTAAATGGCGACCCCGTAGAGACTTTTTCAAGGATAGACTTGAAGGATGGAAGGTTAATCTTCCATAATACGCCAACCCGAACATTTTGTTCGGTGAAGATATAGTCCGATCCTTTCCGAAAGGAAAGCAAAATACGACAGCGATGTCGGCTCATCTTATCCTGGGGGTGGAGAAGCTCCCAAGGGTTGGGCTGTTCGCCCATTAAAAAGGTACGTGAGCTGGGTTCAAACCGTCGTGAGACAGGTTGGTCTCTATCTACCACAGGCGTCGAATCTTGAAGGGAGTTCTCCCTAGTAAAATATTGCTACTTTACAGAGTAATCTGTAATGATAATTCGACTAATAACGGTACGGTCTTCATAATCTCGTGATACAATATATTTGAGGACCAGATAATAATTAAGGCAATACCGTGGGAAGTCAATCTAAAATTAATTTAAGCTATATCGCTGGATTTCTTGATGGCGATGGAAGCTTAATGCTTCAAATTAAGAAGCGCAAGGATGGAAAACTGAAGAGACGTTTTATGTGTACGATCTGTTTTTATCAAGACAGGCGGCACGAAAAACCACTCCATTGGATTAGGAAAATCCTTGGAATCGGCTACATATCGCGTCGCAAAGATGGCATAACAGAACTGCGAATTAACGGGTTTGTGCAGACAAAAAACATAATTAAATCCTTGTTGCCGTTTCTTAAATTTAAAAAAGACCAGGCAAAGGCTTTATATAAAGCAGCTGATCTTTTAAGCAAAAATCAAAGCAATCGTCTTTCCCGTTCAGAATTACTGCGCTTAGTAAAATATATACTTACTATCCAAAACAGTAATTACGTAACAAGAAGAAAGAAAACAAAGGACGAGTTGTTTAAAATTTTAGACCTGACCCCGTAACGACTTCTCTGATATTTATCAGAGGGATATGAGCTTAAACTCATATAATACGTCGACACCCTAATCTTAATTAAGATGGGCGAAGATATAGTCTAAGCCTGCAGAAATGCAGGAGAACTTGACGAGAGGACCGGGAGGAACTGACCTCTGGTGTACCAGTTGTTCCGCCAGGAGCATTGCTGGGTAGCTAAGTCGGGACGGGATAAGAGCTGAAAGCATCTAAGCTCGAAGCCTCACCTAAGATGAAGATTCATAGATTCCTCAGAGATTATGAGGTTGATAGGCTGCAGGTGCAAGTGCGGAGACGCACTCAGCCGAGCAGTACTAATAAATCATTTTTTCTTGGCTAGCAATTAATGACCGATAAAACGAAATTTTATATGCTGATTGTAAATACTGTAAGGAAGCTATACCAGGAGTGCTCCACCCGTTCCCATTTCGAACACGGAAGTGAAATCTCCTAAGGCCGATGATAGTGCTATGCGCGAAAGTAGGTAGCTTCCCTACAGTGTTTACAATCAAAAAAAACAACCCCGCCCTTATGGGCGGGGTTTTTTTAAATAATTCCTTACATTTCTTCTTCCCAATCCGTTTTTTCTTCATCAATCAGCTCTTCATCGCTGAATCCTTCCTTGTCGCCATCATCTTCTCCCGAGTCAAAATCGTCCAATTCTGAGAAATCGTCATCGTCAAGCATCTGACAGTCTGGAGAGGAAAAAATTTGTTCTTCCGTCATGTCGGCTTCTTAAATTTTAAAAAATATTGCGACCTTTTTGCTTATTATTATTAGTATATTTATCCAAAGATAACTGTCAAGAGCTGTTTGTGGATAAAATAAAAATAGCTTGATTTTGCTCAAGAAATCGCTTTAATGTATAATATAAAAACATGAAAATCCCTCAGAAAACAAAATCCATAGCTGTCATATTGCTGATCATTGCCTTTTTTTATGTTTTGAATCTAAACGGATTTTTGTCTCCCTTAAAAAACTTTTTTTATTCCATATCTTCTCCGATTCAGCAAAAGCTTTGGAAGAGCGGAATCAATGTTTCTGATTTTTTTTCCGGGATAATGGAAATAAAAACTTTAAAAAAAGAAACAGAAGATCTTAAAATTAAAAATCAAGAGCTTATCGCTCAGATTGCCGATCTGAAAGAACTGAAAAAAGAAAATGAAAATTTAAGGCAGGCTCTTAATATCGGCCTGGAAAAAGAATTCCAATTAAAATTATCAAACATCGTCAGCAAGGACGTTTTGGAGGATTCTATTTTGATAACTGGCGGAATGAAAGACGGAATTAAAAAAGGAATGCCGGTAATCACCAAAGAAAAAGTGCTGGCCGGGAGAATAGGGGAGGTTTACGAAAATTATTCAGAGGTGATACTAATCACCAATAAAAAGAGCTCTTTTGACGCCCAGATATCTGAAAAAGAGATCTTCGGGGTGGTTAAGGGAACAGGCAATTCTGGGCTCAGGCTGGAGCTCATTCCCAAAGAAAAAGAAGTTTTAGCTCAGGACATTGTCGTCAGCACAACTCTCGGCAATGTTTTCCCGAAAGGGTTATTGGTGGGAGAAATAAAGGAAGTTAAAACATCAGATCTGGAGCCGTACCAAAACGCAGAGATAAAGCCGGCTTTCGAATTCAAAAGAGCGGACAGCTTATTTGTCATCATTAATTTTTAAAAATGATTAAAAGAATTATTTTTATCTTTTTGTTTTTCTTTTTTTTAATCCTGTTGCAAGCCAGCTTTTTGGCTCATTTCTCCTTCAAAGGAGCGGTATTTAATATTTTTTTATTGACAGTAATTTTAATCTGCCTTTTTTCCCGGGAGCGCGATTTTGCCATCGCCTCGGCCCTGATAGGCGGATTTTATCTTGATATTTTTTCTTTAGGGAAAACCGGATTTTTCGGTTTTTACACTCTGGTCGTGCTCGGCCTGGCTTTTTTCATAAGACTTGTTATAAGGAAGTATGTTCAATTTCCAATCTTCAAACGAGTTCAAAAACAGAAGAATCCGTTTTATATCTAAGGAAGACATCGAGCCCCATG
>JAPLDV010000112.1 GCA_026391235.1 Bacteroidia bacterium
CGGCCAGGATGTTTTTGCGAAAAATATCGATGTCGACGGTCTCCGGAAAAGAGTAGGCATGGTATTTCAAAAACCCAATCCGTTTCCCAAATCGATATTTGAAAATGTGGCATACGGGCTCAGGGTTAACGGGATATCCGACAAGCATTTTATCGAGAAAAAGGTGGTTGATGCCATTAAAAAGGCTGCTTTGTGGGACGAGGTGAAAGACAAGCTCAAAAAATCGGCTATGGAACTTTCGGGGGGCCAGCAGCAGCGGTTATGCATTGCCCGGGCGCTTGCCGTGGAACCGGCGCTGATCCTGATGGATGAGCCGGCATCTGCCCTGGATCCGATATCCACTGGAAAAATTGAAGACCTGATTTTTGAACTGAAAAACCAGTATTCCATCATCATAGTAACCCACAACCTGCAGCAGGCCGGGAGGATCAGCGATTATACCGCATTCTTTTACATGGGAGAGCTGGTGGAATGGAACAAAACCAAAACTATATTTACCAGTCCATCCGATATCCGGACGCAGAATTACATTACCGGCCGGTTTGGATGATGGTTTGCATAATTATCGAAAGGAAAGTAAAATGACACACATACCAAACGAATTACAGGCGCTGAAAACCAGCATCTTCGACATGTGGAACCTGGTAATCAGCCAGGTGGTAAAAGCACGATATGCCCTGGAGCATTTCGACAAGGACCTGGTGAGTGAAATTGCCAATAATGAAAAGCGGGTGGATGCCTTCGAGCTAAAACTCAATATGGATTGCGAAAATATCCTGGCATTGTACAGTCCGGTTGCCAACGACCTCCGGTTTGTACTATCGGTATTAAAAACCAATTACAATCTCGAGCGGGTTGGCGATTATGCCCATAATATTGCTACCCAGGTGAAGGACCTTGAACATCCCATGAATCAGGAAATCATGACTGAAATGGGAATCAGGGAGATGTTCGACACGGCGCTCCGGATGTTACAGAATACATTATCCGCATTTGAAAAGGAAGACAGTCTGATGGCCCGCGAGGTTTTCCGGAAGGATGAATTGCTTGATCAGATAAAAATGCGGTCGAACCGGGTCGCATGTGATCTGATAAAACGCAAACCTGATGAGGCGATCAATATCCTCAGCCTGTTATCGGTGATCCGCAAGCTGGAGCGGGTTGGTGACCAGACGAAGAATATGGCCGAGGAGCTGATATTTTACCTGGAGGCCAAGGTGCTGAGGCATGGGGAGAAGACGTGAAGACGTTAAGACTATAAGACGTTAAGACTGTAAGAACGTTAAGAAAGAGAAGAGGGGGAGGAAGTTGCAGTTTTGCTTTTTAGGAAAGGTCGGGTGGTGGTAGGTTTGGATTTTGAGTTTTGCTTTTTGGGTTTTATTTGTTTTTTGTTTTTTGTGATTTGCTATTTTATATCCGTTGGCGGTTTTGGAGGAATCAGTACGGACAGAATGATGGATAGTGTCAGTATCCCAACCAGCACAGCAAGTGATATTCCCGTAGGTATTTTATAAATTTCTGAAATACACATCTTTACACCAACGAAGAACAGGATGGCCGACAAGCCTAATTTCAAATACCTGAATTTATTAATGATCGAGGAGAGTGCAAAATAGAGGGATCTTAAGCCCAGGATAGCAAAGACGTTTGAGGTATATACGATAAACGGGTCCTTTGAAATTGACAGAACGGCCGGAATGGAATCCACGGCAAATACCAGATCGGTGAACTCAATCATTACCAGGGTGATAAACAATGGAGTCGCAAATAGTTTAGTATCGATCCTCACAAAAAACTTTCCAAGACGATGATCAGTTGTAACCGGTAAGATTTTTTTCAGTAGCCTGATTACCAGGTTTTTATCCGGCTCTATTTTGGATCCTCTGTCGAAGGCCATCCGAATGCCGGTAAAGATCAGGAAGCCCCCGAAAAGGTATATTATCCACGAGAACTTATTTATCAGGGCGACACCTGTGACAATAAAAATGGCTCTGAGTACCATAGCCCCGACAATACCCCAGAAGAGAATTTTATGCTGGTATTTTGGATTGACCTGGAAGTAGGCGAAGATCAGAATAAAGACGAACAGGTTATCGATGCTCAGCGATTCCTCTACCAGGTAAGCCGCAAGAAACTCCAGGGCCTTCTCCGATCCGAGAAATTTCAAGACCCCAAGATTAAAAATAATTGCCAGCGATATCCAGAAGAGGCTAAGAAGCAACGCCTCTTTCATTTTGATCTCATGCATTTTCCGGTTGAAGACAACCAGATCGAGCAGCAGCATCAGAATGATAAAAACTATAAAACCTGCCCACAACAGGGCGCTTTCGGGGATGGGTTGCATGGGGCAAAGATAGAAAAAATAGGGTATCGGGTGTCGGGTATCAGGTATCGGGTATCGGGTATCAGGTTTCAGGTATCGGGTGTCGGGTATCATTGGCCACTGCAGCTTTAATTCTGTGTGCCCCCCTATTTAGTTGCCACTAAAGAGGCTGTGTGAAAATGCTGAAATCACCTCCGATACCAGGGTGTTAAAATTATGTTGCCCCCGGCTTCAGTCGGGGGATACTAATGACAATCAATGAATTAATAGCCTTTAGGCTAATGCTTTCTAAATTCAGTCCTGCAATCTCCCAAATTTGGCCTAAAGGCCATAACAATCTGTGGGTCAATTATATCCCACTTCATAAATATTAGGGCAACATATCCCCGACAACCGATACCTGATACCCGACACCTGATACCTGATACCTGATACCTGATACCCGATACCTGATACCTGATACCCGATACCTGATACCCGATACCTGATACCCGATACCTGATACCCGATACCTGATACCCGAAGACCGATATGAAAACCAACAAAGTACTGGCCCTTCTTTTTTTCGGTGTTCTTATGGGAGCGCTGGATATCTCCATCGTGGGACCCGCAA
>JAPLDV010000016.1 GCA_026391235.1 Bacteroidia bacterium
TGAGCATTAAGGGATAAACCAACCCATATCAGAAAACAGGCTAAAGCAATTTTTTTCATGGGTAAACGGTATTTAAAGCACATACAACAACCAAACATAATAAATATTAACCATAATAAGCTGATTCAAGTACCCACCCCAACGTTGGTACCATCTTGTCCCTATGCGGTAAAAAATGGGGTCAGTGCATCGAGTAAATCTTTGGGTGGCCTAACCGGTTTCCGGCTTGCAGAATCGGTAAAAACAAGGTGAACTTCAGCCTCATTGATTAAAACACCTGCTTCATTATAAATTTCATGGAAGAAGGTAATCCTGGCAGTCGGGAGCGAGCGCAATATCGTACGGATGGTAATCAATTCATCATAAGCTGCTGGCCTGTAATATTTTGCAACCATCTTCACAACCGGTAGAAGGATTCCCCTGGTTTCCAGATCACGGTAAGTCATTCCCAGTAACCTGATCAGTTCGGTTCTCCCGATCTCATAAAATTCAGCATAACGGCCGTAGTAAACGTAGCCCATCTGGTCGGTTTCGCCGTATCTGATCCGCTGCTTTATATCACATTTGTACATGATTAATATTTGTAGGGACGCATATTTGCGTCCGGCATATTTGCGTCCGGCATATTTGCGTCCGGCATATTTGCGTCCGTAAGATCGGCATAAAGATCGTAATCATCGGCTTTTGTTATTATAACCTGATGAAATTCACCGGGTTCAGCTTTGCCGGATGATACCGGAATCAGAATTTCCTGATCAACTTCAGGGGAATCATAACGCGAACGGGCAACCAAAAACTCCCCGTCAATACGGTCAATAATTACCTGAAATACCTGTCCGACACGTGACAGGTTAAGCTCTGCTGAGATCTGCTGCTGCAATTCCATTATCCGGGAATATCTTTCCTGTTTGATCTCTTCCGGAACATCATCAGGGAGGAGGTCTCCCGATCGTGTTCCTTCTTCCGGGGAGTAGGTAAAAACTCCCAGCCGTTCAAATCTTGCTTCTTTTACGAAATCCAGCAGCTCCAAAAAATCCTCTTCAGTTTCTCCGGGATGACCAACAAGGAAAGTGGTTCGGATAGCTGCATCCGGCATTTTATCACGAATTTCGCGAATCAGCTTATAGGTATCTGCCTTGCTATAGCCCCGGTTCATCATCTTTAGCATCCTGTTACTGATATGCTGAAAGGGAATATCAAGATAGTTACAAATCTTATCGTTCGAGTGCATCAGATCGAGAAGTCCGGCAGGAAAACTTTCAGGATAGGCATAATGTAGCCTGATCCAGGAGATACCTTCGATTTCCGACAGGCTGATAAGCAGGGGCACCAGCATGCTTTTCCGGTACAGATCGCGGCCGTAGAAGGAGAGATCCTGTGCGATCAGGAGCAGTTCTCTCACCCCTTTCTTTGCCAGCCAGGTTGCTTCTTCCTGAATATCTTCCATTTTTCGGGAAACATGTTTTCCCCGGATATTGGGGATTGCGCAAAATGAGCAATTACGGCTGCAGCCTTCCGAAACCTTCAGATAAGCATAATGCGCAGGAGTCGATGAAAGGCGTTGGTTAAGGATTTCCGGATTAAAGTTCACATTGAGGGAGTTGACAATATCAGGAATTTGCTCAACGCCAAACCAGGCATCCACTTCAGGCATTTCAGGTACCAATTCATTACGGTAACGCTGTATCAGGCAACCCATTGCGTAGATTTTCGAGATCTGGCCATTTCTTTTTGCCTCTATCGCCTCGAGAATGGTATTCACTGATTCTTCCTTAGCATCGAGAATAAAACCGCACGTGTTGATGACAAGAACATCAGCATTGACACGGCCGGGATCGAGCCTGGTAATAATTCCCTGCGATCTTAGCTGGCTAAGGAGCTTTTCTGAATCCACCAGGTTTTTTGAGCAACCGAGGTTAATGATGTCAACGCGCACGGGAATGATTTATATTGTGGGACGCATATTTGCGTCTATTAATTGCATACATGAGTCTATGAATCGGGTTAAACGTATTTATTGAACTTCAGATCCAAAGAGGGAATCGATGAAGGCTGTTTTATTAAAAACCTGAAGGTCTTCTATTTTCTCGCCAATACCAATATATCTGACGGGAACTTTAAATTGATCGCTGATGCCGATTACCACACCGCCTTTAGCGGTTCCATCAAGTTTGGTAAGGGCCAGGGCAGTTACCTCGGTTGCTGCAGTAAATTGTTTTGCCTGTTCGAAAGCGTTTTGTCCGGTGGAACCATCTAGTACCAGAAGCACCTCATGGGGTGCACCGGGAATTACCTTTTTCATTACGCTCCG
This sequence comes from Bacteroidia bacterium, assembly GCA_026391235.1. Next base: position 2,312 of record JAPLDV010000016.1, read on the forward strand.
GATTTTGGTCAGCTCGTTCATGAGGTTGATCTTATTGTGGAGCCTTCCTGCAGTATCTATGATCACCACATCGGATTGCTGTGCGACGGCAGAACGCAGGGTATCGAAAGCAACCGATGCCGGATCTGATCCCATTTTCTGCTTAATCAATGGCACACCTGCACGCTGAGCCCAGATTTCAAGTTGCTCAATTGCAGCGGCCCGAAAGGTATCAGCTGCTCCGAGAAGCACTTTTTTATTCCTGCTTTTATATTGGTAAGCCAGTTTTCCGATGGTAGTAGTCTTTCCTACACCATTAACTCCAACAACCATAATGACATAAGGTCCGCCAGACTCAGGAAATGGGAGGTCATCCTGATCACCGGTATTATTTTCCGACAGGAGGGCACCAATCTCTTCTTTAAGTATCCGGTTCAGTTCAGCGGTGCTCATGTATTTGTCGCGTGCTGCCCGCTTTTGGATGCGCTCAATGATCCTCACTGTGGTGGAGACACCAACATCTGAGGAAATCAGCAGCTCTTCAAGGTTATCCAACACCTCGTCATCAACCTTGCTTTTTCCTGCAATAACCCGGGTCAGTTTCTTGAGAACACTCTCTTTGGTTTGGGCAAGGCCCTGATCGAGGTTCATTTTCTTGTCTGGCGAAAGCCAACTGAATATGCCCATAAAGGAATAAGTGTATTAAAAATAAAAAGAGCTTTCTCCACTTTTGGTGATGAAAGCCCCAATCTATACATGGAACAACAGATCCTGATTACTTAACGTCGAAGTAGTCTTTGATGTGATCGTTATGGACCATTTCTTCCTTAAAAGAATAGGCTCCTGTTTTCGGTGACTTCACCATTTTGATAACCCTGGCATAGTGTCTTCCTTTGCCGGTTTGCATGGTAGCTACAACTTTCTTTGCCATATTCTTAACTATTTAATTTCCCGGTGAGCAGTTACTTTCTGAAGAATTGGATTGTACTTGCGCATCTCCAGGCGATCCGGAGTATTTTTCCGGTTCTTGGTGGTGATGTAGCGTGAAGTACCTGGCTGGCCTGAGGTTTTATGCTCAGTGCATTCAAGGATCACCTGAATCCGATTGCCTTTAGCTTTTTTTCCCATTTGTTAATGCTCCTCTTAATATTTGGTGATCAAACCTTCGTCTTTGGCTTTTTTCAGACTGGCAACCAGACCGTTTTTTGTGATGGTACGAATACCATTGGCCGACACTTTCAGCGTTACCCAGCGGTTTTCCTCCGGCAACCAGAACTTCCGGGTAAACAGATTCGGATAAAAACGCCTCTTTACTCTCCGGTTTGAGTGGGACACATGGTTGCCCACCATCATTTTCTTACCGGTAATCTGACACATCTTCGA
>JAPLDV010000760.1 GCA_026391235.1 Bacteroidia bacterium
GATTGGGGCCAACGATCATTTTGCAGCGACCAGCCTGATTCAGGCGCTAAACACCCCTCCGATTGTTCCGGTTACCTTCGCCGATGGTTCCTGGGCAACTCCTGAGGATTTTGGCATCGGCATGCAGGAGATCACCAATCCGATCGCAATGTTATCTTATACCAACAGTGAAACCAAAACATATAAGGCAGTTGGAAATGCCTTTGCAAATTTCGATTTCAGCAAACTTTCAGATGTCTTAAAGGGTTTAAGCTTCCGCACATCCTTCGGCGGCGAATATGCACTGGTGATCAACCGCGGATATACCCCGAAATATGATCTCGATGCAACCCATAAAACTTTGATCAACGGAGTTTCGAGAAGTGAAGACAACTATATTAACTGGAACCTGGAAAATGTTCTGACTTATGATAAAACCTTAGGTGCGAGCCATTTTACGGCACTCTTGGGACATGCTGCCCAGCGCAATCAATACAGCAATGTTGGCGGTTCCAAGAATAGCGTCATCTTCAACGATTTTGAACATGCCTATATTGATAATGCCGTCGACCCCTTGTCAGCCTCCATTTATGGCGGATACGGTGACCATACGATGCTTTCTTATTTTGGCAGGATCAATTATGACTACCTGGGACGGTACATGCTGACCGCAATTTTGCGTACCGACGGTTCATCACGGTTTGGGTCGGCCAATAAATTCGGTACATTCCCGTCTGTATCGGCCGGATGGATTTTTTCACAGGAATCCTTCATGAAAAATACTGAATCCTGGCTTAGCTTTGGAAAATTGCGTGCCAGCTGGGGACGGAACGGTAATGAATCGATCGGGGATTTCAGGTACACATCAGTCATGGGTACCGGTTCGATTTATTATTTCGGAATAGGGAAAAACCAGTACAACGGGATGGTTCCTACCTCTATTGCTAACCCAAGCCTCAGATGGGAAACCTCAGAACAAACTGACATCGGATTGGATATTGGATTAATGAATAACAAACTCACCTTTACCGCCGACTTTTACAACAAAAAAACCAAGGACTGGCTGGTTCAAGCTCCGGCACCACTCCTGATTGGAAACGTTCCCCCGGTAATTAATGGCGGAAGTGTACGGAATTTGGGTTTTGATCTCGAATTGGGATACCGTCAGCATATTGGTGAATTGTACCTCGATGCGAAATTGATTGGCAACATCAATAATAATAAGGTTCTTGATATTCAGAATACCGAAAAACGTTTAACCGGCGGCAATGGCGGATTTGGCCAGGCCGGTATTGTCCGTGCTGAAGTCGGATCTCCTCTGGGAGTATTCTATGGAGTTAAAACCGATGGAATCTTCCAGAATGCAGCCGAAGTTGCTGCCCATGTAAATTCAACCGGGAAATTGATTCAGTCCAGTGCACAACCCGGGGACTTCAGGTTTGTTGATCAGAATGATGATGGAACCATCGACAGTAAAGACTGGGTTCAGCTCGGGAATCCGTATCCGGCATTTACCGGCGGCCTTAATCTGACACTGGAGTACAAAGGATTCGATGTGAACATGTTCTGGTACACATCTCTGGGTGCTAAGGTTTGGGATGCAACGCGCCGCTATGACATGAACTTCACCAATTACCGCGGTTCGGCCCTTGAAAGGTGGACCGGCGAAGGCACCAGCAATACCTATCCCCGCCTGACCTATTCCGACCTGAACGGGAATTTCAAGACACCGAGTGATTTCTGGGTAAAGGATGCCGATTACCTGCGCCTTCGTAACCTGAGCATCGGATATTCAATACCGGTTAAAGCTACCAGCTGGCTGCATATCAGCAAATTAAGAATCTATCTTGCTGGAGAGAACCTGCTCACTTTCACCAGTTATGATGGATATGAACCTGAAATTGGCGGCGGAGTGTTCAGTTATGGTGTTGACCACGGTATTTACCCGCAAGCCCGGTCGATTTATGGTGGTATTAACGTAACATTCTAATTGTTAACTATTAAGATAAAGCTAAAATGAAAAAAATACGATATATAGCTTACGCAGCCTTTGTGATCTTCGCGATGCAGGCATGCACAAAAAGTTTCCTGGAGCTCGAGCCCAAAACTGGTCTGGTTGAAGCTAACTTCTATAAAACCGAAAACGATGCTTTCCTGGCACTTGTCGGGGTGTATGATGCATTGACTGTCCAAAACTGGCAATTTATTCCAACCATGTCAGACATTTTTTCGGATGATGCTTTCGCCGGGGGAGCCGATGCAAAAGACATGAGTCAATGGCATGAAATTGAACTTTCCCAGATGACTGATGCCAATAATTCAGCATCTGACTTATGGAACCGTTGTTACACAGCGATTTACCGCGCCAACTTGTACCTTGAAAAAGAAGGGGGAATTACCTGGGATAATGCCGCGAACCAAAAGCGCTTTGCCGCCGAAGCTAAGTTCATCCGTGGGTATATTTATTATGATCTTGCCCGTCATTATGGCTGGGTTCCGATCATTAACTCGGTATTGCCATCCATCGATGATTACCGCAGTGCTACCCAAAACACTCCTAAGGAAGTTTATACGCAAGCGGCCAAGGATCTTCTCGCTGCACTTCCGGATCTTCCAGCTGTTATACCTTCCACTGAAATTGGCCGTGTAACCAAATACGCTGCCGAAGCTCTTATTGCACGCATTTATTTGTTCCATACCGGTATTAAAACGGCGATCCCTGAATTAGGGCTGGCAGGTGAATGGTCCGATGGAACCACCACCATTGATAAAGCATTCGTGCAAACTGCATTGGACGACATTATTATCAATGGAGGATATACCCTTGTTCCTAATTATGCCGATCTTTTCGACTGGGCTCACCAAAACAGCAGTGAATCCATTTTAGAATTCCAGTATTCCGAAAAAGCTAAATCCAGCGACTGGGGTGGGTGGGGAATTAACGGCAATTTCTCGGTCGTCTTTTATGGAATGCGCAACCCTGCCGGGTTTGGCGGTGTTTGGGATGCCGGCTGGAGCTTGGCAACCATAACCTGGTCATTGGTGAATGAATATGAGACTGGTGACCCGCGAAAAGATGTTACCGTTTTTAACGCCGATGCTGAATCCGGCACCTATCTTAAAGCATTTGAAAACACCGGGTATTTCAATAAGAAATGGATGCCCAGGAGCGCTTACCGGGGAACAGCCGGCGACCCTAACCACAACTATCCGGCCAACTTCCCGGATATCCGCTACGCAGATGTCCTGCTAATGGCTTCGGAGATGTATCTTACCGATAATCCGGGCAAAGCAAAAGATTATCTGAATTTAGTCAGAACCCGTGCCATGGGTGCTTCGGCCGCTTTGAATTCAGTTTCCATTGAGGATATCATGCACGAACGCCGCGTGGAACTTGGCGGCGAAGGTTCCCGTAAGTGGGATCTTTTGAGAATGGGCCTGGAGTATGCCAAAACCAGAATTGATGCCAGTTTCAATGTCCCTTCTTCAGCACCGAACAAGCAGGATTTTCAGGGAAGATCTTTTGATCCGCAAACGTATGGAATGTTCCCGATTCCGGGTGCAGAGATCCGCAACTGCAACGCAGGTGTTTTAAACCAGTATGTACCTAAATATAAATAAATTACGAATGAAAAACCTAAGATATATCTCAATCCTGGCCGTATCGGCCTTGTTACTCGGCTCCTGCGAACCTGCACTATTGCCAACACCCGATATCGGACCAGCTCCAACATCTGCCAACCTGGATATTTCCATAACTCCCGGTGCAGATGCCTTCCATTTTGTGATCGAAAATAAATCGACCGTTACCGGTATCGCAACCTGGGATCTCGGAAAC
>JAPLDV010000622.1 GCA_026391235.1 Bacteroidia bacterium
TCAGGGCCAGGCCGTTTACCAAAACCAGGTTAAATCGGTTTTGAATTACCAGGAAAATATCGACCTCACACAATTCGCCAAAGGAATGTACTTCCTGAAAGTGAACAATCAGGTTATGAAGCTTTTGGTTAAATAACAAACGGTAGAGACGGATAAATCCGTTTCTACGATAAAAATCAAAACCCCGGCATTCCATGCCGGGGCTTTTTTATGAGAAAAATTTATAATTTCGTATTGCCTGAATAAAAAGCTGTATTTTAGTTACTCCATTAACAAACACTCACCATTAAATTTCTTGCTTATGAAAAAATTTACACTCTTAATCACCGCGCTGTTCCTCTTCGGGGTGGCATTCGGGCAAATGTTTAAGCCGAGTACCAGCATCACCCCCTACAGCAGTTTCGAAAAAAAAATGGCTGAACCGGCTGACTCCAGGTTAAAAGGGGAGGGATATATCTTCTTCTCCGAAACTTTTAACTGGAAAGATCCGGCAGAGCCACGCGGCTGGAAGCTGCCTCCTGGCTGGATTATTACTGATGTAACTGACCTTGGCACTCCCTGGGTTTGGCGTGCCGGAACTGACAGTATCAAAGGCAAGTTGACCTTTGAAAGGGGACATAAATATTCAAAAACACCTGAGGATGGTTTTTTTGTTCTTCCGATGGATGAGTATAATTTCATGGATGGTATTGTTACCGACAAATATGCCACCACCTGGTTCCAGCTTCCCCCGATCGACTGTTCCTCTTATCCTACTGTTGTTTTTAAAATGAGGCAATATTTCCGGACCAATCCAACTGTTGGTCTTACTATGTTGGTTAGTAATGACCAGGGCCTTCATTGGGCCACCTATGGATTGGGTTATGAAACCCTTCTTAATATCTTCTGCAAAAATCCGTTTGTTGAAATCAACATTACCGATGTCGCGGCCGGAATGCCCGATGTTTGGATTCGTTTTGTTTGGACCAATATGCGGATGTATTTTTGGGCCATTGATGACATTGAACTATCCGAGGCCTTTAATAATGAGATCCAGCTTGAAAGGCCCTGGCTGTACATGACTGATCTGGATGCAACTAATAACGATGAAGGATTTTACTATATGGTTCCGGCCTCTCAAATCGGAACAGATGGATTTGGCGGTTACACTTTCAAAGCCGGATTTCTGAATGCCGGAAGAGATGATCAGGAGTCGTGCTTCCTGAATGCCGAAGTATTTAAAAACGGAGTATCTGTATATAACAAGAATTCGGTGGAAAGAGATATTTGGGCTCTGCAACGGGATACTTTCCCGATTACCAACGCATTTGTTCCGGATGGCTATGGAAATTACGAAATGGTTTTAACGGCCAAGCAAAAGGCAACAGATGGCCTTCCTTCCAATAATGTGTACAAGGACACCTACTATGTTACTGACAGCGTGTACTCCATATCTGATTGGGAATTCGAGACCTATTCCAGTGTGGCCGGATTTAACAATGACGATGGCGACTATCTGGGGGTAGAGTATGACATCAAGAAGAAATGTGAGGTCAATTCCATTTCCACCCTGATCCAGCAACGGCCTGAAAACCATATCGCCAGCACGAAGCCGGGCTACAATTTTCAATACTGGCTTTTCTGGTATAGTGACGTGGATGCAGTCTGGATCGAACTGCTTTCTTCTGAATTTGTTGAAGTAACCCAGGAAATGCTGGATCAATGGATTACTTTACCGCTTTCGAAGGACGGTGAATCGGAATTCCTCGAACCAGGCAGATATATTGCAGCCATCCAAATGTACCATAACGGTGGATCAGATGTCGATAACGCCTTTTACCGTTTTACCATAGGTTCCGACAACAGTCACAGGTCAGCATTGGCGAAAAGTGTTTACCATAACGTTGTCGATGACATCTCAACCTGGTATCAAAACCGGGACATATCAATGATCCGCCTGAACATCAGTGACAAAGGGGCACCCAGTGCTGCTGATGTTGTATTCAACGTTGATATGACCCTGCCGATAGCAAATGGCTATTTCAAACCAACTACAGGAGATTTTGTTGATGTGGCAGGTACCTTCAACGGATGGAACGGCACCGCTCATCATCTCACCGATGCTGATGGCGATGGAATTTACACCATCACCGTTCCCGGATTGGCTGTTTTTCAGAATATTGAGTATAAATACCGGATC
>JAPLDV010000454.1 GCA_026391235.1 Bacteroidia bacterium
GAAATGATTGTGACTCTGGACGGTGAAACATTGCAGATGAATTGCTTCGGTATCGATGGAAAATTCCTTCGGAAATTCGGCACTCGCGGAAAAGGACCAGGGGAGTATAGCACCGCCATCGGATTATTGGTAAATCAGGAAAAATCCGAGATCCTCCTCAACCGCAGTCCGTCGCGTAAGATCAATTTCTTTAACCTGTCGGGACAATTCCTCCGGTCGAACGACTTGGAGTTCAGCGGGTACCGGATGGAACTCATCAATAAAGATCTGGTCGCTGTACATGCGGGAAAATTTGGGTTTAATAAGATAAATTGTGAGCTGGCCATTATGGATATGAACGGCAAAGTCCGGAAAACTCTTTTTCCGTTCAGGGAACCGGTACAAGGAGACCAATGCTTCGGGTTTGCAGCGGGAACAAAGCCGGGTTCGGTTCTTTACCACAGGCGTTTCGATTATCACATTTATGAAGTATCCGCTGACCGGGCCGACATATTGTTAACCGTTGATTTTGGTGCAGCAGCAGTGGATACAGGCAACCTTATGAATACAGAGACGGCTGATAAACTGATGGAGGCAGACGGTAAAATCTTTGGATTCATCTCCCTGGCCAACACACCTGATCACCTCGTTGCGAATATTTATAATAACGCGGGTTTCAGAGGTGTCTGGATACTGGATCACCTGTCGAAAAACAATCAGTATCTGGCTGTTGACACCCTCCTTTCTCTGGGGAATTACAAAGGAATACCGGTTCATTATCCACGGTACACCGATGAATCCTGGTTTATTTCAGATTCAGATGGGGTGGACTGGTACGAAGCGATCGGCAAACTCCCCGAATCCCAAAAGGTCATACTCCGGAAGGAGGTTCCCGGATTCATTGATGCTGAGAAGGTTGCGATTGATGGAAACCCGGTGCTGGTGCTGTACAAGTTTAGGGAATTCTGAGAGGTATCGGGTATCGGGTATCGGGTATCGGGTATCAGGTATCAGGGATCGGCTCAAACAACAAATAACAAATAAAATCCAAACCAAAAAAACCAAATTTCAAACCTGGCACCAGCGAGATTTGCGACCCGATACCCGATACCTAAATGAGCCCTTTAGCGTGCTTCTCCCCGATCACATTCAGCATATCAGCAGTCATGGTAGGAAGATCATACTTCGGATTCCAGCCCCACTCGGCGCGGGCGCAGCTGTCGTCCATCTGGTTGGGCCAGGAGTTGGCGATGCATATTTTCACCGGATCGGGATCGTACGACAAAATAAAATCAGGTATATGTTTTTTGATCTCAGCAGCAAGGATCTCCGGATCGAAACTCATAGCGGTAACATTGAATGAGTTGCGATGTTTCAGTTTCGCGGGATCGGCTTCCATCAGGTCAATGGCTGCATCGATCGCATCGGGCATATACATCATATCGAGGAAAGTGCCGGCCGGGAGCGGACAGGTGAATTTCTTACTTTTCACAGCAGCATACATTGTATAATCCGTTAACACCAATGTTCCAGGCCAGTCCGGGATTCTTCTCTCCTACAGCCGACAACACTGCCGCCAGGTGATAAATGGTATCGATATTGTATTTTTTAACCAGGGCTTCAATCTCAGCCGGATTAGTCACGTCCATCGTTTCCATCGGTCCGGTCTCCACCAGCGGTCCCGCAGTAATGGTGCGCTTGTCGCTCCCGACCACATTGTTGTTCCCATAACGCCTCCGCAATTCCAGGGTCAGTTCAGATCCGATCTGGCCACCGCATCCGGTTAAAAGGATATTCTTCATAAGTTGTGCTAATATTCAGATGATTACAAAATCAGACTGGAAAACTAAAAGTAGCAATTTCAGGCAAACATCTCAATTAATCGTCTCTTTATTAATGATAAAAATCACCTATTCTGATGCGCCTGAATCCATCGTATTTACTGCAAAGTTGGTACTTTTGACACTTCATTGCGATCATAATTTTTACGTCATGTACGATAAGTTTCAGCAGCATTTACAACATCTGTTAAACGAGATAGAATCAGCGGGATTATTCAAGAATGAACGTATCCTGGTATCAGCTCAGGGACCAGAGATCAGGACATCGGCCGGGCAGGAAGTGCTGAATTTCTGCGCCAATAATTACCTCGGATTTTCCAATAATCCCAGATTGATTGCTGCCGCCAAGGCTGCCCTGGATTCGCACGGATACGGCATGTCGTCAGTCCGCTTCATCTGTGGCACCACCGATCTGCATAAAGAACTGGAAAAATCGATCTCCCATTTCTTTGGAACGGAAGATACCATCCTGTATGCCGCGGCTTTCGATGCCAATGGCGGCGTTTTTGAACCACTTTTGACTGATGAGGATGCCATCATTTCAGATACGCTGAACCATGCCTCGATCATCGATGGGGTTCGTTTATGCAAAGCTCAGCGATTCCGCTATTCGAATGCCGATATGGAAGACCTCGAGGACCAGTTACAGCAGGCTGCACCGTGCCGGTATCGCCTGATCGTTACTGACGGGGTATTCTCGATGGATGGAAACGTGCCGCCGCTCGATAAAATCAAGGCTCTGGCCGATAGATACGATGCGATGATCATGGTCGACGAATCGCATTCCGCAGGCGTCATCGGCAAAACCGGCCGGGGTACTACTGAACTGTTTAACCTAAGGGGCCAGGTGGAAATCATCACCGGCACCCTGGGTAAAGCATTCGGCGGCGCCATCGGCGGATTCACCACAGGTAAAAAAGAGATTATCGGTATGCTGCGTCAGCGTTCGCGCCCCTACCTCTTCTCGAATTCAATCCCGCCTTCTGTTGCCGGTGCCGGAATTGAAGCCTTCAAGATCATGACCGGTTCCACTGAACTCCTCGATAAACTTCATGAAAACCGGAGCTATTTCGTAGAACAGATGACCCGAATCGGCTATAAAATCAAGCCAACCCAGTCCGGCATCTGTGCCGTTATGCTAGGTGAGGCCAAACTGTCGCAGGAAGTTGCTACCCGCCTGCTCGCGGAAGGCATTTACGTGATCGGTTTCTATTTCCCGGTGGTTCCAAAAGGGGAAGCCCGCATCCGCGTGCAGCTTTCCGCTGCTCATTCTCATGAACAGCTTGAAAAGGTGGTCGCCGCCTTTGAAAAAGTGGGACATGATCTGAATATAGTGTGATTAACGTAACACGCTCACTGATCAGGCCGTACCATTTTAGGTACGGCCTTTTAATTGTTACAGATCATTGTCGAAGAACAACTTTTTATGTGTTTTTGATATACCTCAAATGGATATTTTTAAATCAGAGTAACCATTAAACCTGACTTTCATGTCAAATATCGGATCGTATGATGACCGGATCAAAGATTTCAGCTGGTCGATTGCAGAACAGGAGCTCGGATACAAACCTGGTGACGACATCAATATCGGCTGGTACTGTACCGACCGGATCTGTCAGATGGGCAAAGGCGGTAAAACGGCCCTCATCTGGGAAGGCCGCGACGACGATACCATGCGTAAATACTCTTTCAATGATCTGCGCATCCTCAGTAATACTGTCGGGGCATTCCTCCGGGGCCTGGGTATTCACGACGGCGACCGGGTGTGCCTTTTCATGGACAAAGTACCGGAGCTCTATATCGGATTCCTGGGCATCCTGAAAATCGGTGCTGTTGCCCAGCCGCTTTTCTCGGCCTTCGGTGATGAATCCCTGTTTGTGCGGCTCGAAAATGCAGGGACAAAAGCCATCATCACCACGCGGAAGCATGCCTCAAAAGTTCAAAAAATTCTGGATAGGCTGCCCAACCTCGAACATATCATTGTTGTGGATGATGAAGGGAAGAAAGCCCTTAAACCGAAAGAAATTGCATTCTCGCTGGACACTGCAACGCCGGTGGAAGAATTTGAAATATTCCCTACCAAAGCCGAATCTCATTCTCTGTTGCACTATACTTCCGGCACCACCGGTCAGCCAAAGGGTGTTAAACATGTTCACCACTCGCTGATCTCACAGTACTTAACTGCCAAGTGGGTACTGGATCTTCAGGACGATGATATTTACTGGTGCACCGCTGATCCGGGCTGGGTAACCGGCACGAGTTACGGGATCATCGGCGCCTGGAGCTTGGGCATTACCCAGTGCGTCAAGGATTCAGGATTCTCCGCCGAAACCTGGTACAAGTTCATTGAGAAGCATAAAATATCGATGTGGTACTCGGCACCTACAGCCATCCGTTCCCTCATGAAGGCCGGCGACGAGGTAGTAAAACAATCTGATCTCTCCTCGCTTCGCCACCTGGCCAGTGTTGGCGAGCCGCTGAATTCCGAGGCCGTTATCTGGTCGGAAAAAGTGATCGGCAAACCATTCCATGATACTTACTGGCAAACGGAGACCGGATCGATCATGATCACCAACTTCCCGGGGATGAAAATCAAGCCCGGATCGATGGGCAAAGCCTTCCCGGGGCTCACGGCGGCTATTCTCGATCCCGATACGTTTGAACCGATCACCGCAGTGAACAAGCCCGGACTGATTGCTTTCCGGTACGATTGGCCCGCCCGTATGCGGACCTACTGGAACAACCAGGCAACATTCGACAAGAAGTTTGTTAACGGATGGTACATCACCGGCGACCGCTCCACCATTGATAAAGACGGCTATTTCTGGTTCATCGGCCGGGATGATGATGTCATCAACACCGGCGGCCATCTGGTCAGTCCTTTTGAAGTGGAATCGGCCTTGCTCGAACATGAAGCAGTTGCCGAATCCGCGGTGGTTTCCAAACCCGACGAGATAAACATGGAGGTGGTGAAAGCCTTCGTCACGCTCAAACCCGGCTTTTTTGCCAGCGATGAACTGGAACTTGAAATCATGAACTTCATCCGGAAAAAGCTCTCACCACTCGCCATGCCCCAGGAGATCGAATACATGACTCTTCTCCCAAAAACCCGCAGCGGCAAGATCATGCGCCGGGTGCTCCACGCGAAGGAATGGGGCGAGGAGATCGGCGACATCTCAACACTTGAAAATGACTGATATCCGTAAGGGCGACCCGCGGTCGCCCACGAGTTTCCAGTAACGCCAATATGGGCGACCGCGGGTCGCCCCAACAATAGTAACAACTAACTAAAATATAAGCAATGCCAGACATTCACGAAATGAAAGAAACGATCCTCAAGTACGTAATCAATGAATACGCTGAGGAAGATGACGATGTGACCTTTGATACTCCGCTGATCTCCGGTGGGCTGGTCGATTCCTTTTCCATGGTATCCCTCAAAAGATTTCTCGAGGTGAAATACAAAATCTCGATCCCCGACGAGCGTGCCACGCCGGAAGCCTTCGACAACGTCACCAAAATCGCAAACCTCGTCCTAGAATATCTATGACGTAAGGGCGACCCGCGGTCGCCCGTTGGATTTGTACTAACGCCGACATGGGCGACCGCGGGTCGCCCCGACGATCGATTCATTCAACAACTATCAACAAATCAACAACAAATGGGATACTCTGAACAAACAAAAAAAATCTACCTCGACCAGCTTGACGCCATCGCCCAGGCAGGCCTCTATAAGCAAGAGCGGTTCATCCATTCACCTCAGGCAGCCGATATCGAAGTTGAATTCCCGGCCGGATCGGAGGTAAAAAAAGTCATTAACATCTGTGCAAACAACTATCTCGGATTATCCAGCCACCCCGCTGTGATCAAGGCCGCCCACGAGGGCCTCGACACGCGCGGTTACGGAATGTCATCAGTCCGGTTTATTTGCGGAACACAGGATATCCACCGGGAGCTGGAAGCCAGGATGACCGAATTTCTAGGCACCGAGGATACCATTCTTTTTCCATCATGCATGGATGCCAATGCCGGCGTTTTCGAAGCCATCCTGACCCAGGAAGACGTAATCATATCCGACCGCCTCGTTCATGCCTCGCTTGTGGATGGTATACGGCTCTGCTCGGCCATGCACGATACGTTCAAGCATTCCAATATGGAACATCTGGAGGAAAAACTCCAGCTTCATGCCGACAAACGTATTAAGCTGGTAGTTAACGACGGTGTATATTCCATGGATGGCGATATGGCCAAAGTGGATGAACTGGTTGCTTTGTGCGAAAAATATGATGCTATGCTGCTGATCGATGAATCTCACTCATCCGGTTTCATCGGTAAAACCGGCCGGGGTACCCATGAACATCACGGGATGATGGGCAAAGTGGATATCATCACCACCACTTTCGGCAAAGCTCTCGGTGGTGCCTCCGGCGGATGCGTGAGCGGCAGGAAAGAAATTGTTGCCATGTGCCGTCAGAAGGCCCGTCCGTACCTATTTTCCAATACGATAGCCCCGGTTGTGGTTGCCGGTGTATTGAAAGTACTCGATATTCTGAGCGAATCGACCGAGCGCCGCGATAAGCTCGAGCGCAATGCTGCCTATTGGCGCAAAGGCCTCACCGAAGCCGGGTTTGTCCTAAAGGAGGGCGATTCGCCGATTGTTCCGGTGATGCTGTTCAATGCCAAGCTGGCACAGGACGTCTCCCGCGATCTGTTCGCAGAAGGGGTTTATGCCGTCGGGTTCTTCTTCCCGGTGGTACCCAACGGACAGGCACGCATCCGCACGCAGATCTCCGCCGGCCATGAGATTCATCATCTGGATAAAGCCCTTGAAGCCTTCCGGAAAGTGGGCAAGAAATATGACATCCTTGGGAAGACGAAGCAGGAGATAATAGATAAGTACGGACAATAGAGATGACTCAGCGCAGCGTCAAAAGGTCCCCGCCTTCGCGGGGATGACAAGAGCTCCGGCACAAATTCCGCAAGAGCGTTGTCATCCCCGCGAAGGCGGGGACCTTTACACGCTAACGAGGACCATGAAGCGGGGACCTTTTCACACTACTCCGAGGCTTCCAATATCCGCCTTTTTTTATATCTTTGCGGCCAGATGAAATTCGCCGCAACCATCCGTATCCTTTTTGTGCTGATCCTGGCTTTAGGCTTTATAGATCAGCATAATAGCAGCACGTTTAGTTCGCCTTTCGCGCAACAGGAATTGGCCGGTCATCAGGCCACTACCGGAAGCCTTTCCTCACATGGGCTCATCGATGCTGAGCATGGCGGTGATATCCTTAGTGAAGTGCCCGGTATAACAAGTACTCCTGAATTTATCCTTCTTGATCCAGTCACCTTGCCGGTTCCGAATCCGGTTTTGACCGGTCCATCTCCCTGCTGGCAACCGCCGGAATTACGTTCCTGACCGGTTCACTTTCCTTTATTTAAATACCTATCTGTATAAACATCTGATATCTAATTATTAGCATTCACATTTATGGTGCAAGAAAAGAACAGGGTTGCTTTTATTTCCGTTTTAGCAGCTATATTTTTGACCGGTTTTAAACTGATCATCGGACTGGTTACGGGGAGTCTTGGAATCCTTTCCGAAGCCCTGCATTCCGGGCTCGATCTGGTAGCTGCTGTGATCACCCTGTTTGCAGTGAAAGTTTCTGACAAACCAGCCGATAAGGAACATCATTATGGCCACGGCAAGGTTGAAAACCTCAGTGCCTTGCTCGAAACCCTGTTACTGTTCATAACCTGCTTCTGGATTATCTATGAAGCCGTGCACCGTCTGATTTCGGGTAAAACAGAAATTGAAGTAACCGTGTGGAGCTACATTGTGATTGTTACTTCCATTGTTATCGACTTCTCCAGATCAAGGGCCCTGAGCCGGGTTGCGAAGAAATACAACAGTCAGGCCCTCGAAGCAGATGCCCTCCACTTTTCTACCGATATCTGGAGTTCAACCGTTGTTTTGCTTGGTTTGATCTGCGCCAATTTCGGTTTTTTCTTTGCCGACTCCGTAGCTGCTTTGGTTGTCGCCATGATCGTTATTTATGTTTGCTACAAGTTGGGTAAGCGCTCGATCGATATGCTGCTCGACAGGGTATCACCGGAGATTCAGGCGAAAGTTGAAAACGCGATTGTCGATATATCCGAAATCACTCATTACCATGATCTTAAAATTCGTTCGTCGGGTGCCGATACATTTGTGGAGGTTTGTATACATGTTCAACCGGGATTGAGCATCGACGAGGCGCACCAAATTTCTCATCATGTTTCAGATGAAATTAAAAAGAAGGTTGACCGTGTTCATGTTCATGTTCATACCGAACCGGAAACCTTTGCCGAATAAGGAAAACTATTTATAAAACAAAAAAAGTAACAATATGGATTGTCCAATTTGCAAAGTGCCATTGGTAATGGCCGATAAACAAGGTATCGAAATTGATTATTGCCCAACGTGCCGGGGAATCTGGCTTGACCGCGGTGAACTCGAAAAGATCATTGAACGATCGACCCAGGCGTATCCGCCTCAACAGGGGAATTACTATAACGAAAGTGCCCGTTCTTACGAAAATCATGACAAGCATTACGATGAACATGGTTCGCAGGGGTACGATCAGTATGGCCGCAAAAAGAAAAAAGGCCTGCTGGGGGATTTGTTCGATTTCTAGTAGAGTCCCCGCCGTTTTAGAACGGAACATCAAAACAGATAACTCACCACCCACACCCACACCCCCATTTTTCCCCTGGTGACATTGTCATCCCGGAGACCGACTGCCGCCAGGCAGGCGGGAGTCCGGGATCCCGTCACACTGCTCTAATGCTTTTGGCCACCCGGCCCCAAACCATATAAAAAAGCCTCGGAGTAGCGTGATGGGATTCCCGCCTCCGCGGGAATGACAAGGTTGCCGGGGGGGGAAGGGAGTGTGAGTGTGGGTGTGAGTGTGAATCCGGGTGCACGGGTGGCATCCGGCATCTGAATGAGAAACCATGAAAAAAGGGCCTTATGAATCGCATTGATTATCTGGAGTTTACAAAGAGTTATAGTAGACAGGTAATCATCCAATGTCGTTTAGTTAAGGTTAGATAGTCAGGAATAGGCAGGAATGTCAGATGAACGATATCAATATTAAGTTGGGGGGGTGGGACAAAATGTTATTTAGAATCTGTCTAAATTGGTTCCTCCTGGAACAATAATTACTTGATTGTTAGGTAGTTAATATAATTTTGCTTATCTTTAACCAACAAAACAAAGGTAATGACAAGTAAGCGAAAGACC
>JAPLDV010000448.1 GCA_026391235.1 Bacteroidia bacterium
AAATCGCTTCCTTTCGGTTACATAAAAACCGACTACAATGTACGTTGTTATTATCGCAATGGGCAATGGGGCGAAATCGAAATATCTTCATCCGAATATATCGACCTCCACATGGCATCTACAGCCCTGCATTACGGGCAGCAAGCTTTTGAAGGGATGAAGGCTTTTATGGGCAAAGATGGGCAGATCAGGCTTTTTCGGTGGAATGACAATAGCCGGCGCATGAGAACATCAGCCGAAGGTATCATGATGGCAGAGGTTCCGGATGATCTTTTTCACAAGTCAATTGTCATGGCTATTAAGATGAACAAAAGATTTGTTCCTCCTTACGGATCAGGTGCTTCACTTTATATCAGGCCTTTGCTGATCGGATCGGGTGCGCAGGTGGGTGTTAAGGCGGCCTCTGAATACTTGTTTTTGGTTTTTGTCACACCCGTGGGGCCCTATTTTAAAGAAGGATTTATGCCGGTAAACATGATGATTACCCGCACATTCGACCGGGCTGCACCGCTTGGAACGGGCCATATTAAGGTGGGAGGGAATTATGCAGCCAGTTTGCGTGCCCTCGATGTTGCCCATAAGAAAGGATATGCATCAGCCCTGTTCCTGGATGCACGCGAAAAGAAATACATCGATGAGGCGGGTCCGGCAAATTTTTTCGGCATTAAAAATAACACCTACATTACACCTGAATCTCATTCCATCCTGCCCAGCATCATCAACAAGAGCCTCCAGCAGATCGCCAAAGATTTGGGTATGAAAGTGGAGATCAGGCCTGTTCCCGTGGAGGAGCTCGATACTTTTGATGAGGTTGGTGCCTGCGGAACCGCCGCGGTTATAAGCCCCGTACGTTCCATAGTGGACGAATTTACCGGTAAAACCTATCAAATCTGCAAGAATGATGAACCCGGTCCGATTTCCAGGAAACTTTTCGAAATACTAACCGGAATCCAGACGGGCGATCTCCCCGATCCTTTTGGCTGGATCGAGTTTGTAGAGTAAAAGAATGGCACGCGGATGACGCATTCCCGCAGGGATCCGCGTCATCCGCGTGCCATTCTTTATTATTACCCTGCCCTGCCAATGTTGGATAATTACCGGCCATGCCGGTTTTTTTGTGCCTGAATGAAAATTTTATTACTGATAATCAGCTAATTATCGAAATAGTATAAAAATATTTAGTACTATGTGATACAAGGTAATAATATTTCAACATATCTTTGCATGCGAATGAACAATGTTAAAGCAAGTATTCTGAACAATTAAACTAGTGTGTTATGAAAAGGACAATTCAAATCAATCTGGCAGGCACAATTTTCAACATTGATGATGATGCCTACGAAATTCTTAGAGACTATCTGAATGCCGTTGAGCGGCAATTCATGTCGAGCGTTGAAGGACGCGAAGTGATGAATGATCTTGAAACGCGGATGTCGGAACTTTTTACCGAGAGGCTGAAGCCACTGCGTCAGGTAATTTCCGCCGAGGATGTTCGTGAAGTGCTTAAAGTGCTTGGTGCACCGGAGGATATCGGGGGTCGTAATGAAGGCGGGCAGCGCTATTCGCAACCCTTTTCCAACCGTTATGACGGACCTCGCCGGAGCCGCAGGATGTACCGCGATGGTCAGGATAAATCGGTTGGCGGCGTTTGCTCGGGACTGGCCTATTATTTCAATACTGATCCTCTCCTGCTTCGAATTCTTTTTGTAATCGGCATGTTCATGGGATTCGGCTTTTTTCTTTATCTCGTTCTTTGGATTGCTGTGCCTCAGGCCCAGACTCCTGAACAGGTAAGGGAAATGAAAACAGGATCCAATTATTTCTGATAATCATAAACTATGAAAACAACAATAAGCATTACGAACCTGGTTATCGCTCTGTTAGTGGCATTATTGACACTATCAGGATGCCACGGCGGAATAGTCGGAAATGGCAAAGTGGAAACCCGAAACGAAAAAATCGAAAACTTCACACGGCTGGTTATCGGAGGTAATTTCCATGTCTTTCTCAAATCATCCGACAAACCCTATCTAAAGATGGAAATGGATGAAAACCTTTACGACATCGTGAAGGTAAACCAAGAGGGATCCACCCTGAGGATTGAAACCCGCCTCAGTATTTTTCAGGCCCGCGAAAAGAACCTGTATATAGGCATAAAGGATCTGGAAAAGGTGGAATTGTCAGGAGCAATAAAAATCGTATCTGACTCAGTGCTTCAACTGGGAACGCTGGATATACTGGTGACCGGTGCTGTACGGATCGATTTTGAAATCGAAGCCAAAAGCCTGAATATCGATTTATCCGGTGCTTCAGAGTGTGATTTCAGAGGAAAAGTTGATGAATTGCGCGTACAGTTATCAGGTGCCGGCGATATTGATGCCCTTGAACTGATGGCCCGCGATGTGGAAATTGATATGTCGGGGGCCGGAGGTGCCCGGGTATATGCCAAAGAAAAACTCGACGTGTCGATCTCCGGAGTTGGCTCGGTGCGTTACCGGGGTGAACCTGAGATTCACAAGAATATCTCTGGCCTCGGATCATTGAAAAGAGATTAATAATTATAAGTCATGGAAAACGAGAAAATAGAAAACGTAAAGGCCCAGATGAGAAAAGGTGTGCTGGAGTATTGCATCCTTACGATCATGAATCAACAGGATTGTTATGCAACGGATATCCTTCGTAAACTGAAAGATGCCAGGCTTATCGTGGTGGAGGGAACTCTCTACCCTCTGCTGACACGCCAAAAAAATGCAGGCCTGCTGAGCTATCGGTGGGAAGAGTCACCTCAGGGACCGCCCAGGAAATATTATAAGCTGACGGATGCTGGCAGAGATTTCCTGAAGGACCTGGATACCTCATGGGAGGATCTGGTGAAAGCCGTCGCACTGATTAACCAACAAGCCTAAATACGCTACAATGAAAAAGTCAATAAAAATCAACCTGGGCGGATTGGTCCTTCATGTCGATGACGATGCCTATGAACTGTTAAGGAATTATCTGGACCAGCTTCAGGCACGCTTCAGGCAGGTTCCGGGAGAATCTGAAATTCTGAATGATATTGAGACCCGCATGGCCGAACTGTTTCAGGAAAAACTGGTGCCAGGTAAAGAGGTGATCAACCTTGCAGATGCTAAAGAAGTCATTGAAGTTATGGGTAAACCGGAAGAGATCGGTGATGCCGGGGAAGAGGAATCAGGACCAGCCATGCCGCCTCCTTACAGCGGCCGCGGGCGTCGTATGTACCGCGATACATCTAACCAGCGGATTGCCGGTGTTTGCTCTGGTTTGGCAGCCTATTTCAAAATTGATCCGCTAATTATCAGGATTCTGTTCGTGGTATTTTCACTCGCTTATGGAGCAGGTATCCTGATCTATTTCGTTCTTTGGGTCGGGGTGCCTGAAGCCCGCACAGCTGCCGAAAAACTTGAAATGTACGGCGAACCCGTCAACGTATATAATATCGAGCGCCAGGTTCGTCAGGAATATCCGTATGACCCGGCAGCCCCTGATTATGAGCAGCCGGTGAGGCGCAGCAGTCAGGGTACACTGATCGGCCGGGTGGTGAGAGTATTTGCAAAAATAATTCTGGTCTTTTTCAAGATTATCGGATTTATCATTGCGTTTTCTTTCATCGTAGCAGGAATTGCCATCCTGGGATCAATCATAGGTTTGGCCGTCAGCGGAAAAGCATGGTTTGTTAACTCCGATTGGAATTTAAATAATATTGGTTTGAATGACGCTCTGGGGTTCTTTGTTTCCCCAACCGCTGCAACCATTGGCATGATCGGACTCATTCTCCTGGTTGTTATTCCCCTGATTGGTCTGATTTACGGAGTTGTTAAGGTCATTTTCCGGTTCAAGGCCCGCGAAAAGGTTGGCGCGCTCAGTTTATCAGGTATTTGGGTGATCACGCTGATCGTTATGATCGTCATTGCGATAAACGAAGGTATTCAATATTCATCTGAAGGTAGGTCTACGGTCGAAAAGGAACTGGTCATTCCTCAAAGTAAAAAGCTGATAATCAGAACACTCCCAATGCCAATTGATATGACCGATCATATGGCCGAATTTGATTTTCACAGTAATTTCTGGATTTCACGGCAGAATGATTCAGTCAGCCTGGTGATACGGCCTACAGTGAGAATTGAATACAGCGAAGATTCAATTCCCGGAATTCGAATAAGAAAAACCGCCCGGGGTGTGAACTACCGCGATGCAAGGGGGTTTGCTGAGGATATCAATTATTCCTGCACCCTGCAGGATTCCGTTCTGATAGTTGACCCGGCGTACCGTTTGTCGCAGAGCAACCGGTATCATGCTCAGGAAGTGGAGGTGACTGTTGACCTGCCTGCTGGTACTATAGTTTATCTCGACAAGAGTTTGAAAGATATTCTGTACGCTGTTCAGAATACAGAAGATACCTGGTCTGGTGACCTGGTTGGCGATGAATGGATTATGACACCCGATGGGCTGACGCGGGTGCTGAAGAAATAGGTATCGGGTATCGGGTATCGGGTATCAGGTATCAGGTATCAGGTATCGGGTATCAGGTATCAGGTATCGGGTATCGGGAATCAGGTATCGGGTATCGGGTATCGGGTATCCTGGACAACGATCAACCTGACACCTGACACCTGAGACCCGACACCAATCTTTTCCTTTTGTTTATTTGTTCAGGGCCGGCCTGGGTATGGTTTTCCATCCCGGCCGGCTTGAACTTTTTTACTAGTTTTGGAGATCATGGAAAACCAATATTTAAATACTCGCCACCCGGTCATCCAATTGTTGATGTTTGCATTGATTATCCTGATCAGTGTGCTGGCTGTCATGCTCTTGTCGATTGTAGCCGGAATCGTGATTTTCAGGGTTCCGCTCAATGAATGGATGAATCTCCTGGATATCACTGTTCCTTCAAATATACCGGTCCTGAAATTTCTGCAGATTACCCAATCCCTGTCGGTGTTTGTCATACCTCCGATTGTCTTTGGATGGTTTGTCATCAGGGATCCCTGGCTGTACCTGAAAATCAATAAAAGTCCTCAACGAAAGCAAATAATTACTGTCCTTCTTCTCGCTGTTTTAATTTTGCCGGTTCTGAATCTCCTGTCGGTAATCAACCAGGAGTTGAGGTTGCCGGAATTTTTATCGGGCATCGAAGATTGGATGAAAAGAACAGAGGAACAGGCCGGCGACCTGACCGAAGCCTTTCTGACGGTCGATACATTTCCCGGATATCTGGTTAACCTATTGATGGTTGTTCTGATTCCGGCTTTCGGGGAGGAGTTTTTTTTCCGGGGAGTTTTACAGAAAACTTTCCAACAATGGTTCAGGAATCCTCATATCGCCATCGTCATTGTGGCGATAATTTTTTCAGCTTTCCATCTGCAGTTTTATGGTTTCCTGCCCCGGTTCGCATTGGGTGTTCTTTTCGGTTACCTGTTCTGGTGGTCGGGTAACATCTGGTATCCGGTTCTGGCCCACATGTTTAATAATTTTTTGCCGGTTACTTTAACCTATTTCTTCCGTAACCAGTTTGATCCCGCAGAGCTTGATAAAGTAGGGACCGGACCGGATGCCTGGATCTGGGCGCTGCCGGCACTGATGCTGAGTTTTGCAGCTGTTTTATACTTTTATCGAATAACGAAAATCAATACCCGGAATGAAACTCCAAATCTCAATGAACAAATAGCAAATAAGCTCCAATGAATTAAAACTCAATTATTCAAACGGGTTTGAGTTTTGGTTATTGAAGTTTGGGATTTATTTGAAATTTGTCTTTTGTTATTTGGAATTTTCCATGAATGCCATTTGAGATTTGTCTTTTGGAGTTTGGCATTTATTTGTTTTTTGGGTATTGTTGTTTGGAATTAATCAATAACCGTTTATCATGAAAAGACTTTTCTCTCTCCTTATTTTGGCATTTCTTATGCAAGTTGCTTATAGCCAAACTGATAAGGATTCAACGAAGCTGCTGAAAGTCGGTGATGATATGCCGGAATTCAGCCTCACAACTCTCGATGGCAAAACCATAAGTTCAGATGATTTGTATGGGAAGGTTGTCCTGATCAATTTCTTTGCTACCTGGTGTAGGCCGTGTAATGAGGAATTGCCTCTGGTCGAGAATGATATTTGGGCAAAATACAAAGACAACAAGGATTTTGCGCTGGTGATCATCGACCGGGGAGAAAAGGCAGAAATTGTTAACCCATTTGTGGAAAAGGAGAAATGGACCATGCCCTTTTATCTTGATGAAAAATGGAAAGTGTATAAACAATTTGCTACCCGGTTTATCCCGAGGAATTACCTATTTGATAAGCAGAGTCGCCTGGTGCTGAGCTCGTTGGGATTTAAAAAAGATGAATTTGAGGTTCTGAAAAAGGAAATCGATGGCCTGCTGAAAAAATAATTTTAGCGGGTTTCCTTCTCTCCTTTGCGGAAAACGTAAACAATACCGTAAGCTTCAGCCTGTTCCCGCCGTTCGGCTTCAGGATTCGCACTGTAAAATTTTTCGATCCCATCCCAAACGATTGCCAGCAGGTTATCCACCTCCTTACGGATCTCTATCATTCTCTGATCTGCACGCAGGGTTGATTTATTGGAGGTTAACTGATTGTAATAGCCATCCCGGAATTGGTCATACCAAACTTTAACGCGGGCGACATTCGGAGTCATAATTGGGATGCCTCCATTTTTTAAACGCTGGTTTTCTCCTTCAATTACCCGTTTGCCCCATTCGAGGATGTCGGTGTCGCTCCTGAGGTCGGGCAGCCGGTTTCCAAGCTCTTCCAAACCGTAAAATGCCCGGGAAGACTCCGGAACCTCTTCCCGGATGATCGCAAAATTGAGCACCTGAATAAAATGTGACAAATACAACCTGGTCTTTGCCAATTTGGGTTGATACTCCCTGTTAAACGCAACCTGATGCCTCCGGGCCTGATTCTGCTGGTGCTTGGCACCTTCGAGTTTGTTGATGATGTTTCGCATGGTATGAATATGTTCAGCGGGGAATGCCAGTTGATTCAATCCTGAAATCTCCGCCATGCGCGTGCAGGAGTGCAGGGCCTTAAGTCTGGCCACATCGGTTGTCGGTAATCTTCGGTAGGGCATCGTAATTAATTCCGGTTGAAAATACGCAAAATCAGGATAAAAACCATCCTACCGCTGTAAAGAGGTTAATGAATTGCTGTATATTCGTTCGTTTTTAAATAATTCGAAAATGTTTGAATCACATATTTACATAAACAGAAGAGCCCAACTCCGCAAAAACACAGGCAGCGGGCTCATTTTAATGCCCGGAAACGTGGATGCTGCTTTCAATTACCCGGCAAACCAGTATCATTTCAGGCAGGATAGTACATTCCTCTATTATTTCGGACTGGATCATGCAGGATTAGCCGGAGTGATTGATCTGGATTCCGGCGAAGACTGGATTTTCGGTAACGATGTGGATATGGATGATATCATCTGGATGGGTGTTCTTCCCTCTATTGCAGATTTATCGGCCAAAGTGGGCGTCACCCATACGTCTCCCTATGCCGATTTGGAGAAAATCATCGCCAGGGCTGTCGGCCAGGGAAGGGAAATCCACTTCACTCCTCCTTATCGCGGCGAAACCATGATGGAGATTGAGCGCCTGGTTAAAATTCCGGCGGCTACTGTGAAGGCAAAGTCATCCATTGGCCTAATAAAGGCGGTAGTTGCCCAGCGTTCCATCAAAGATCAATATGAAATTATCGAAATTGAAAAGGCTGTTGATACTGCCTTTCTGATGCATACAACAGCTATGAAAATGGCCATGCCGGGTACCTGGGAACAGGAAATTGCCGGTACGATCGAGGGGATTGCATTAGCGCATGGCGGACCGGTTTCTTTCCCGGTGATTTTGAGCATGAACGGGCAAACGCTTCACAATCATGACCATAGCGGGATTCTTGAGCCTGGCCGGATGATGGTGGTGGATGCCGGGTGCGAAACTTCCCTGCACTATGCTTCCGATCTTACCCGCACGGTTCCAGTCGGATTGAAATTCAGCAACCAGCAGAAGGCTGTTTATGAGGCTGTTCTGCAGGCAAATATGAAAGCTATCCAGGCGATTAAACCTGGAATTTTTTATAAAGATGTTCATTTGCTGGCGGCAGGAGTCATGGTAGATGCTCTCAAGGAGATCGGCTTAATGAAAGGCAATACTCATGATGCAGTCGCAGCCGGAGCCCATGCCCTGTTTTTCCCGCACGGACTGGGCCACATGATGGGCCTTGATGTTCATGACATGGAAAACCTCGGCCAGATATATGTCGGATACGATGATGAGATTCAGCCGGCCAGCCAGTTTGGACTCGCTTTCCTTCGCCTGGGGCGCAGGCTGAAACCGGGTTTCGTTCTTACGGTTGAACCGGGCTGCTATTTTATCCCAGCCCTGATTGACCAGTGGAAAGCCGAAGGCCAGCATGCTGATTTTATCAATTATGCCGAAGTTGAAAAATACAAAGA